>CAZFOX010000120.1:0-10266 GCA_964520565.1 uncultured bacterium
GATCTCGTAAGCGGGTAAACCCGCCTTTTCGATGCGCCGTTTGTCTTCATCGGTCTGCAGGTCGCCTTCGATCACGGCCGCCATGTCTTTCAGACGGGGGGCCATCGCCTCGAGGAGGCTGGTTTTTCCCGCTCCCGGAGAACCGATGAAATTTACCACATAAATGCCGCGTTCGCGGAAGAATTTCTGGAGTTCATCCGCGATTTCAGCGCTTTTCGATTGAACTTTTTTTTCCAACTGGATCGTCTTCGACATCGAGTACTATCTCCTGAATGTAAATTTCGGTGGGCGGCATCCGTTTGGCGATTCCCCCACATTTCGGGCAAACGGCTTCGGCATCCTGCTTTCCGTCATTGGGAAACCTTCCGCACCGGGGACATTCCACATCCGATTCACAGGGAGCGATTTCAATCCGCGCGCCTTCCAGAATTGTATCCTGAGCGATCGATTCAAGACAGAATGAAAGGCTTCGTCCATCCAGATGGGAATGAATTCCTATCCGCAATCGGATCGATTTGATCTGAACGGCGTTGTGAACGATCGCTTCACGTTGAACGAGCGCCAGGATATCTTGAGCGGTGGATAATTCGTGCATGAAATACCTGCCGGAAAAAGTGGATATCCCTATTTTGTCTGCTGTCCGTGGATAATCAATGGAGAGAGAGTCTGTTCCAAATTTTTTAGTATTTTGTTACACTGTCGCCCATCCCAGAGAAGCCAAACCATGGCGCTTGCCTCTCCCCCCCCGAATGTGTCAATATGGACAGGAATTTGTATCCATGAATTGGATTCCATTATGGGAGAATGCTGTATGACAGGTAAAGAAAAGGTATTGGCCGCGCTGAACCACCAGGAGGCAGGAAAAGTTCCCATCGATTTGGGTTCCACCGCCGTTACCGGAATTCATGCCTCCTGTGTCGCCGCGTTGCGCGATTATTACGGACTCGAAAAACGGCCGGTTAAAGTCCACGAACCCTACCAGATGCTGGGCTGGATCGACGATGACTTGAAAGAAGCGCTGGGAGCCGATGTGGAAGGGATTTACACCCGGTGCACTTTGTTTGGATTTCCCAACGAGAATTGGAAACCCTGGCGAACGCCCTACGGCCAGGAAGTTCTGGTTTCCGAACATTTCCAAACCCGCGAAGATGCCAATGGCGACGTTCTGATCTACCCGCAGGGCGATTTATCTGCCCCTCCCAGCGGGCGAATGCCCAAAGACGGATTTTTCTTCGATACGATTATCCGGCAGCCGCCGATCGAGGAAGACCGGCTCGATCCGGAAGACAATCTGGAGGAATTCGGCCCCATTTCCGGCGAAGACCTCCAGCATTTCGCGCGGGAGTTACAACGCGTGAAACACACGAAACGGGCTATCATTGCCACATTTGGCGGGACTGCATTCGGCGACATCGCCCTGGTTCCCGCGCCTTTTCTCAAACATCCACGCGGCATTCGCGATGTGGCGGAGTGGTATATGTCCACCACCTCCCGCCCGGAGTACGTGCACAAGATCATTGAAAAACAATGCACCTACGCCCTGGCCAATCTGGAAAGAATCCATGCGATTGTGGGAGACGCCATCGACGCAATCTTCATCTGCGGAACCGATTTCGGCACACAGAAATCGTCATTCTGTTCGGTCAATACCTTCCGGCGCCTGTACATGCCCTATTACAAGCAGGTCAACGGCTGGATTCATCAACACACCCATTGGAAGTGTTTCAAACATTCGTGCGGCGCGGTAGAGAAATTCCTGGAATCCTTTATTGAAGCCGGATTCGATATTCTCAATCCGGTGCAATGTTCTGCCGCCGGGATGGATCCGAAGCTCTTGAAGGATCGGTATGGAGACCGCCTTGTCTTCTGGGGAGGCGGGGTGGATACCCAGCACACTCTTCCTTTCGGCACTCCCGCCCAGGTGCGCGAGGAAGTTTTGGAGCGATGCGCAATCTTCGCCCGGCAGGGGGGATTCATTTTTAATCCCATACACAACATCCAGGCGAATACGCCCGTGGAGAATATCGCCGCCGCAATCGACGCCGTCCACGAATTCAACGATAGGAACTAATCCATCATGGAAATCGCAATCATTCTCGCCATCGCCGGATTGTATTTCGCCGTTTCATTGAGTCTGGGTTTTTGGGTGGCTCGCAAGGAAGAAAATCGAGTCGACGATTATTTTCTGGCCGGACGGAAACTGCCCTGGTACGCTGTTTCTTTTTCGATGACCGGTTCCAATATCGGCACGGAGCATTTTATCGGCATGGTCGGCACCGCCTATGCGTTCGGACTGGCTCCCGCCACGTTCGAATGGGGTAATTTCATCCCCTACTCGGTATTGCTCTGGATTTTCCTGCCGTTCTTTTACCGGAAAAAACTGTATACGATTCCCGAATTTCTCGAACGACGCTATTCGCCTACAACGCGATCCGTCTTCGCCGGCCTCACGCTGGCCCATATGGTGCTGGCCGTGTTAACGCCGGCGTTATATGCGGGGGGGCGCATCATGTATGAAATGGTTCTGCAACAACCGGCAGAAACCATGAACGCGCCCTTCATCGGATGTATCTTTCTGATCTCCGCCGCCACCGCGGCTTATTGCATCTATGGAGGGTTGTTATCGGTTGTCTGGACGGACGTTCTGCAGGTCGTCATTCTCGTTGCGGGTGGCGCGTTGCTTTTGTTTCTGGGTTTACAGGACGCCGGGGGATGTCAAGCGGTTATCGAAGCCAACCTAACCGCCGACAAAACTCGCTTCAGCCTGATTCTGCCTTCCAACCATCCCGTTTCTCCCTGGACGGGAGTGGCGACGTTCTGGCTGACCCTATCGATGTGGTACGTGGGAACTAACCAGTTTTATATTCAACGTTGCCTGGGAGCGCGAAGCGAATGGGATGCCAAAATGGGAGTCATCGGCTGCGCTTTTATGAAAGTGTTTCTGCCTCTCATTATTGTATTCCCCGGTCTGGTGGCATTTGCGAAATACGGGCCGGGATTGGTTAACGACGCGGTCTATGTCCAGATGATCAACGATCTTCTCCATCCGGTTGGAAAGGGAATTCTTCTCGCGGCCTTACTGGCGGCGATCATGAGCACCGTTTCGTGCGTTTTGAACTCCGCCTCGACGATCTGGGCGATGGATGTACACAAACGCTACCTGCAACCCAACGCCTCCGAAGAGAAACTGGTCGCGGTAGGGCGATGGTCGACGTTTGTCATCATTGTGATCGGGACGGTTTTGTCTCCGTTCCTGCTCTGGTGGGAGGAAGGGATTTTCATTTACATTCAAGATATGGCGGCTCTGTTTGCTCCGCCGATTTCGGTGATATTTCTGTCCGCCTTTCTCTGGCGGCGGGCGCATGGAAGAGCGGCGACATTTACGCTCGTATTCGGAATCGCCGTTGGGATCGCCTTGATTATCCTATGCAATCAATACGGCCAAAGCGTGGCTTTTTTCTCGGCCATCAGCCCTCTTTTAAACCGGGCAGCCGTAAGTTGGGCGCTGTGCCTGATTGCGTTAGCAGCCGCCTCCATTTTGATTTCTCCTCATCCGCAGGAATCGTACGATCCCGACGCCATATGGAATTCCCGATGGGGACGGCTTCCGGCTTCGGAACGAATTCTCAATCGTGGCTTTCGTAATTTGACGTTTTGGTGGGTGGTTATGATCGGTGTTTCGACCACGTTGTTCGTCGTCTTTCGGTGAACCGGTTTCCTTGACGGCTAGCCAAGACGAAACGGCAAAAAGTCATCCACGAAAATTCGATCCACAAGACTTCGTGGCTCGATCCATGTGACTGGTACAAGATATCGTGTGAGTTTGGTCTTCAAGACACTTTTTACCGGATTATCCGCCAAAGATATTTGAAATTCCGGTATTTGCAAATTCTATCGTGGCTCCAAACGTATTCTGAAAGATAAACACGCAGAATCGCCTTGATAGAATTTATTGAAACGCGAATGGGAATCAGGATTCACACACGGATGAGGAGATACAGATCCGGTTCCGGCCTTCGATCTTGGCGCAATAAAGCGCCTCGTCCGCGAGCCGGATGAGAGAGTCAATATCGCCGAATTCGCAACATTGGTTATCGGCGATTCCCATGCTCATGGTAACGGTGATCTGATGTTCCATATAAGGGATCGGCGTTTCACTTAATCGCGATTGCAATCGCCGGGCCAGGCGAAGAGTTTCGACCCGGTCAATTCCCGGAGCGATCATCAGGAATTCTTCGCCGCCGTAGCGTCCGAGGGAATCGTACAGGCGCATTTCCGATTTGAGGCGCCGAGCCGCTTCCACAAGCACGGCGTCGCCGCATAGATGTCCGTAGGTATCGTTAACTTTTTTAAAATAATCCAGGTCGCACATCACGACGCTGACCGAACAATCTTCCCGGCGGGCGCGGCTCAGTTCTTTTTGGAGGATATCCATGATCGCCAGACGGTTGAGAAGACCGGTCAGGGAATCGTGATAGGCCATTTGTTTCAATTGATCCTGCAGAGCGAGAATGCGCTGCCCTACACGCAACCGCATTCGCAGTTCCTGATGATCGAAGGGTTTGATTAAAAAATCGTCCGCTCCCGACTCCAACCCATGAACGACATCTTCCTTCCGCTGTTTGCCGGTAAGGATGACGATGTAAATATAGCCTTGAGCGGATTGTTTTTGCCGAACCAAACGGCAGACTTCGATCCCATCCATCTCGGGCATAACCCAATCGAGGATGGCCAGGCACGATCCTTCCTCATTGGATATTGCCTCCAATGCCTCTTTCCCATTTTGGGTGGAAACGACGGAGTACCCCCATTTTGTGAGCGTGTGTTTCAATAAAAGGCGAGTCCCGGTGTCGTCTTCCGCAATGATGACCTTCATAACCATCCCTTAACTGATGAGTCGGCAAAAATGTATAAAAGACGAAACTCACGTTATATTTTGTATCCTGCATCCTGAGATAGATACAAACTCTTGTAGCGATACATACTGCTAATTATTTTTGCCGTTTCGTCCTTAAAAACCGGGTTCTTGAATATCCAACAGAAGATGCCTTCAATCCAATCGGGATTTCATGCTAGGATCGCAGAGTTATTTCTTTGGAGAAATGAGGACTCCCTTTCCAAAGAAAGAGAATGTAACCGACCGATCCCGGCCACTCAAAACATAACGCCGATGCCAATACATTCAAAAAAATAAATCCAATGGGTTTTATATAATACAGAAAAAAAACACGATATTCTATTTCTTTACATCTTTTTTTTATTTAGGAGCAAGAATTTCATGCCAAACAACCCTCAATTGGACGGACGAGTTGCACTTATCACCGGCGCGAGCCGTGGAATTGGCAAGGCGATTGCCATCCTTCTTGCCCAGGAAGGCGTTCGGATTCTCGCCAATGCCCGATCTAAAGACCATTTGCAATCGACCGTCGAGGATATCACAAAGCAAGGCGGGCAGGTCACCCCACTGCCGGGCGACCTCGCCGAGGCATCCGATGTTCACCGGCTGGCCCAGGAGGCGATGAATGCCTATGGACGGATGGACATCCTGGTTAATAACGCCGGAATTTCCATCAAAAAGCCGTTTTATGATTCCACCGAGGAAGAATGGAACCGCCTGTTCGCCGTCAACGCGCTCGCTCCGTTTCTGCTCTGCCGGGATTGCCTTCCGGCCTTGAAAAAATCGGATGCGGCAACAATTGTGCAAATTGGCTCGGTGGTGGGACTTAAGGGATATATCGAACAATCGGTATACAGTGCATCCAAGCATGCGCTGATGGGTTTTACAAAGGTACTGGCCCAGGAGGTGCAACCCTTCGGTATCCGGGTGCACGCCATCAATCCCGGTGGAGTTTACACCGATATGGTAAAAACCATGCGCCCCGATCTCGATCCAGGCGGCCTGATCCAACCGGAGGAAATCGCCGAAGTGGTTCTGTTTCTCCTAACCCACCGGGAGAACGCCATGATCGATGATATCCATCTCCGCCGCGCCAACGGAGAACCCTGGTATTGAGATAAATGCCCAATCGGGAAGAAATGTGAATTATATGATTATATGGAATTATCCAATTCAGAGATCGAAGAGATTTATCCGGCCCGCCGCCTGGTCTGCGATCATAGCCCTATTCTTCCTCGAACCATCGGCGCATGGGCAATATCCTCCCCATTGGTGATATTGGCTGGCGGCGGATGGGCTGGGAGAATCCTGTTCCAACTCGGTTTTCATCGGCCCTTCGGGTCGAGTGTGGGTCAATCATGGACACGTTGACCGCATGAGCGTGCTCGATGGATACACGGTGCAGAATATCCCCAGCCCGGGTGTGGGAGTGCCGGTCTATGAAAATCCCGCCGATTGTGTCTGGTCGATTTTCGACGGCGGTTTTCAACGATACGACTCGATTCATGAATCCTGGGAACGCCATTCTGTGCCCGGGGTCCGATCCGAATCGACCCCGTTCTTTCCCATTTCAGAAGGGCGAATCGCTTATCTGATCGAAGACCGCCTCATGGAGTGGAATGCCCAAACTCGCCAAAACCAGGTTCTTCAACAATCCGAGGACGGTGGGATCGGGTCATATGCCGATTTGATTCCTAACTCAGAGGGGGGAATCTGGGTGGCGGGCGATACCGGGCTGGCGCGTTTTCCCTTCAATCCAGAGACTGGCCAGTGGGGATTGTGGCGGGAATATCCGATCGACGTTACCCTGAACGCGCGCGGATTGCACCATCTTACCGAATGCCCCACGGGGAAGTTATTCGGCGCCGCGGTTTCTCAAACCTCTTCCAACACCCTACTCCTACAGTTTTATGAAGGCCAGTGGTCGATTATTTACGAGCCATCAGCCCAAAATGTGAATTGGGGATGGGAAACACAGGACAAAGAACTCTGGGCGATCCTCCATCCCTTTTCGATTCTCTATCTGTTTCAGGACACAGTTCTTACAGTGGAGAGCAATAAGGTTCTTTCGCGCGTTCTACTCGATGCCGCCCTGGATCGAAACGGCTCGTTCTGGCTGGCGACCAGCGAAGGGCTGGCGCGTCATGCCCCCCCGGCCTGGAGCACACCGCTCTCCTCGCCCAGGCCGGATCAGATCGTGCATTCGATCCGGCAAGACGCGGATGGGCGGTTATGGTTTTTATGTTCCAATCATCTGGCTTGCTACCACCAGGATGAATGGTCTTTTTATCCTCTGCCTCCAGGAGAGCAATCGGACGAATTAAATACGGAATCGCTTCTCGAGATTAACTCTGGATTTTTGGTCAAAACGACCAAGGGAGCACTGATCTTTTATCCCGACACCGGGCGTTTTACACCTCTTCATCATCCGGACGGTTTGCATATCGCTCTTCTGGCTGCCCACTTGGAGGGAGTGGTTTGGATACTGGCCTATAACGATTCGGAAATCCGCCTGGAACAATACGATGGCCAGTCCTGGAATACCGCGATTCGGCAGGAAAATCGCCAAAACCTGGATACTCAATTGCGGCATGTTTTCGAGGATACCGCGGGTGCGGTCTGGCTAGCGGGACTCAACGGCCTCGTGCGATACCAGGATGGACGATTTCATCGTTTTGACGCTCGGGACGGGTATACGGATTCTGCCGCGAACTGTATCCATTCTTTCAGCGACCGGCGTCTCTGGGTGGGGGGGCGCGATTCGTTGTTTGAATACAATGGAGAAACCTGGAGACGGATTCAAAGCGGCCTAGACGGAGTGCGTTCGATCCAGACATCGCGAAACGGGGACATCTGGGTTGCTTCGGGTACGGGATTGCACCGATTCCGGGATGGATCGTGGATTGGTCAAACCTACGAGGAGGGTTTGCCCAACGCAGCCGTTTTCGAGATTTACGAAGACCGGGAGAACCGAATCTGGGCAGGCACCAGCAGCGGACTCGCCCTCTATCGACCGGCGGCAGATATCGATCCACCCGATACGGATATCCCTGAAGACAAGAACTTTCACGAGATCGGCCCCTCAGGCGCTCCGTTTGTTTACCGGGGAATGGACAAATGGAATTACACACGATCCAACCGTTTGCTTTTTTCGTACCGCATCGACGATGAAGACTGGTCTTCCTTTACTTCGGAAACGGAAAAATCGTTTGCCGATCTTTCTCCTGGGAAACACCGTTTCGAAGTGCGGGCGATGGACCGCAACGGCAATATCGATCCCACACCGGCGGTCTATCCTTTTACCGTCCTTCTTCCCTGGTACAAGGAACCGGCGTTTCTGTTTATCCTGGGTCTCTGCGGCCTGTCGCTTGCGGCGATTGCCGGATTAATCGGTTGGATCGTCTACTCGGCCCAACACCAGAATCGCCTGTTGGCTCAATTGGTCGCCGAACGGACAACCGACCTAACCCAGGCCAACAAACAACTCCTCCAGGACGCCAAAGCCATCCGTACGGCCTACGACAAGGTTCTATCTTATCAAAAACAATTGCAGGAACTCGCCCAGGAACTGACGCGAACCGAGGAGCGGGAGCGGCGGAGGCTGGCGGTCGATCTGCACGACAGCATCGGTCAATCGCTGGCTCTGGCTGCGATCAAACTGGAAGGATTGCTGGAATCGCTGAGGGGATCGGAATCATCGCTGGAGATCGAGCGCCTGATTGAATTGGTCGAACAGACGCTCCAATATTCCCGAACGCTGACCTTCGAACTCTGCCCGCCGATTTTATACGAGGTCGGCCTGGAGGCGGCTATCGAGCAACTGACCGACCGGATGCAGGCGCTTCATGGATTGCAGGTTCGAGTCGTTATCGATTGCGATTGCTCGGCACTCAGCGACGAACTGCGTTTCGTTTTGTTCCGTTCGCTGGGCGAGATTCTGATGAATGTCGTGAAACACGCCAAAACATCCAGCGCAACGTTGAATATCCGGCGGGAAGGAGAATTCGTGCACGTCGAGGTACGGGATCGAGGTCCCGGATTCGATCCGGATACCCAGCCGGTCAAAACCGACCGGTTCGGGCTCTTCAGCATCGGCGAGCGATTGAAACAGATCGGCGGGCGGCTTATAGTACAAAGCGCTCCCGGCCAGGGAACCTGCGTCATCCTGACAGCGCCGATCGGAAACTGAACGGATGATTTTCAGGATTCAATCATGAAAACCAAGATCATTCTGGTGGACGATCACAGCATCATTCGGGAAGGGCTGCGTCCCCTTCTGGAAAAAGAGCCGGATATGGAAGTGGTGGGCGAAGCGGAAAACGGCCGCCAGGCGCTGGAGCTCGTGCGGGAGATCAAGCCCGATGTGGCGATCATGGATATCAGCATGCCCGACCTCAACGGCATCGAAGCCGCTCGCCGCATCCGCCAGGATTTCCCCCATTGCAAGGTCGTCGGCCTGTCCGTGCACACCGACAACCAATACGTGGCGCGCATGATCCAGGCAGGCGCATCCGGCTATTTACCCAAAAGCTGCGCCTTCAAGGAACTGGCCGCCGCCGTGCGTGATGTCATGAGCGGCAAGACGTATCTCAGCCCCCGGGTCGTCGATTCGGTCGTGCAATACCTGCAGAAAACCACGCCGGATTCGGAATCGGCCGCCGCCGTTCTCACGTCGCGCGAGCGGGAGGTATTGCAACTGCTCGCCGAAGGGAAATCCACGAAAGAGATCGCGTCCACTCTCAACGTCAGCGAGCGCACCGTAGAGGCTCACCGGCAGAACATTACCACCAAACTCAATCTGCATTCCATCGCCGAGCTGACCAAATATGCCATCAGCCAGGGTCTGACGTCGCTGGATTCGTGATAAATCAGCGCAATGGAGCTGCAGGATAGGTTCTATTGGGTTTCCAGTTTTTCATCGCCTTCATCCAGAAGAGGTAGATGGGCAGCGTTTTCCTGCCCATCAAAAAACACCTTTGCTTGGAATCTTTTGCGAACGTCGATTGAAATGGACTCCATTCACTACAATCCCGTGAAAAGCAATCAATCTTCCAGTCCGTATGATTGGCCCTGGTCGACATTTCGTAAATATGGTAATTTGGGTATGTATGCAAAAGAATGGAAAAATTCCGAACCGGCGAATCTATTTTTGGTTATATCGGGCGAGGTGGATGGATGATGAGAGGTGGATTCGCGAGGGGCAGAGATGCGCTGCCCATCCACAAAAACTCAACCTGGAGAAAAACATCGCCATGGTTGCAACGCACTTTCCCGCGCGGTCTTTCGGATTGTTCCTTCTTTTTCTATTGACGTTCATTTCCAAGCCGAATCTCCCTCAACCGCAAGCCCAGACACAGACCGGAGACCTG
>CAZFOX010000121.1:0-10255 GCA_964520565.1 uncultured bacterium
GAATGCGCCCATCGCGACGATCCGCGCCCGCTCTACGTATTGGTGTGGGGCTCGATCACCGACGTGGCTCAGGCATTGCACGACGACCCCACCATCAAGGATAAAATCCGAGTGCACTTCATCGCCTCATGGAACCTGAAGCAGGATCCCCATGCTTTTCGGTATATCGACGAACATCACCCCGATACGTGGACGATCTTCTGCGATACCACCTTCCGGGGATGGTATATGGGTGGCGAGCAGGGCGGCGATTTGGACAACAAAACCTTCGTCGAGCGGCATGCGAAAGACCATGGCGCGTTGGGCGATTACTTCGCTCCCCTCAAAGAAGGCGCGATCAAGATGGGCGACACGCCTTCGGTGGCTTTTCTGCTGCGCGGCGATCCGAACGATCCAACCCGGGACAGTTGGGGAGGGCGTTTTATCGCTAAAGAAGGCCGCCCGCGCTGGTGGGTGGACGATCCCAATCCGGCGTGGGTGGAGAAAGACCGTCCCGGCGCGAAGACTGTCAACCGCTGGCGGGAAGATTATTTGCGCGATTTCGAAAGGCGGTTGGATCGCTGTCTTGATAATCAACCGAGCGAGGCCTATCTGTTTACCTCGTTTCGCGGCAACGGGGAAGACGGTTTGCATCTGGCCTATAGTTACGACGGCTACGCCTGGACGGATCTGGATAAGTCGTTTCTCGCACCCACCGTCGGTGTGAGCCAACTCATGCGCGATCCCTGCCTGGTACGGGCGCAGGATGGAACCTTTCATATGGTCTGGACGAGCGGTTGGAACGAAAAAGGGATTGGATATGCGAGTTCGAACGATTTGATCCACTGGTCGGAGCAGAAGTACATCGAGGTTATGGCTCACGAACCGACCGCAACCAACACCTGGGCGCCCGAGCTGTTTTACGACGATGCCACCGAACAATACATCATCTTTTGGGCGACCACCATCCCCGACCGCTTTCCCGGCGACGACGGGCACGGGCAGGGGCGCAACCACCGTATGTACTGTGTCACGACGAAAGACTTTATTACTTTCAGCGATACCCGGCTTTTCTTCGACCCCGGCCATTCGGTTATCGATTGCATTTTGATACGGCGCGATGCGGGCTATACGCTGATTCTAAAGGACGAGCGGCGCCCCATGCTCTGTCTGCGGATGGCCTTTGGCCAGTCTGCTCTCGGCCCGTTTACCGGCATTACCGAGCCGTTCACCGAACAGTATTGCGAAGGACCTTCCGCTCTGCAGATCGGCGGCGAATGGATTGTCTATTTCGACATGTATCACAAGCATCAATATGGAGCGGTAAAATCCCGGGATTTCAAGACCTGGACGAACCTTTCCGGCCAGGTCTCTTTTCCCAAAGACCACCGCCACGGAACGGCATTGAAGATACCGGTAGAAATCGTGGAGGGTTTGAAGAAAGCGGGGAGAGGGGAGTAAGCGATTGTAGGGTATGGAAAGAAAGACGTTTCTTCTTCCGCGATTAGATCAATGAAAAAAGATTTTTGTCCGAACCACAGTTGCACAGAGTTGAGGATGTCACTGATTTTTTTCGATTCTATCAGGGCTATTCTACGACTTTATCACCAAGAATGCTTTTGGAACCTTGTAAAAATTAGCAGATACCACAAATAACTTTGGCCAAGGTTTTCGTCATTTTATAATGAGGGCCGACGCCGGGAATCTGGAATTCATCCGAAACGACCGTCCAGCCCTGCTTTCGATAGAATCCCACCGCCGCCGAACGGGCGTTGCACCAGATCTGTCGGAAATCCGATCGTTTGGCCAGCGCCGCTTCGGCATGCGCCAGAAGCCGCGTCCCTACACCTGCGCCGCGAAAATCGGGATCGGTGGCCATCCCCCGCAGCTGCCAGGCCGGTTTCCCCATCCAATCGTGTTGCATAAAAGAAAGACAGCCCAGAACCCGGTTTTCAAGAAACGCCCCGAAATGCAGCGTGGTTTCATCCCGGTCGCCCTCGAAATAAGGCGTATCCCGGTCTGTGCCGCGGATCAGCACCGCTTCCCGCAATCCGACGATTTCTTCCAGGCGGGCGATTCGGAAGACGACTAAGTGTAGAGATAAATCGTCCATCGTTCGGATTCCCTCCCCCCGGTTTCCCGTTATTTCTTCTCCGGCCCATCCAGAATAATAGCCTTGTCGATGAAGATCGTGCAATCGGACGAAGCAGGATCTTTAGCGCCGGTTACCACCACGGCGAGGGTATGCCGCCCGCGTGGTAATCCCATGATATGATAGACGCTCTCCCGGCCTTTCCGTTCTTCGTAATAAAGGTTGATCGAACGCTTTTTCTCGCCGTCCAGATACACGTCGGCGATACCCGTGTCTTTATCGTACGAACCCAGCACCATCGCGCCGGTTCCTTCAAACGAGAAAGTCATTTTCGCGCCGGGCTGGTTGGATCGATGTTCGCCCTTCTCCTCTTTCCATTCGCCCTCCCACGCGAACGCCGCATCGGCGCTCTCTAAAACGGCTGTGGGTTGGTCTTGTTGCCATTGTTCGAGAGGTGCGGGAACCGGTGTTTGCAGGGCGATTCGCAGCGTCTCGCCTTCGATGGATCCGCCGGTGCGCAGGATCAGTTTCCTGGCGCGATCCAGCGTGCTCTGGCAGATCGTTTCGAACGAGTATTGGGTATGGCTGAATTTTTCGTCGCGAATGGCTTCAATTTCCCGCGTCCATTCCACGGGTAGGTTGTCGTAACCCAGAACGATGCCCAGCACGCCGGCGGCACTGGCGGGATTGCAATCAGAATCCTGCCCGCACTGAGTGGCGATGTTGATGGTTTTCTGCAGATCGCCCTCGCCGTACAGTAGGCCAATGGCGATGTAAGCGCCGTTAGTTTTCGCGTCGATGTCGTACGGATCGTGAATTCCATGCGGGCAGAGATCGCGATTGGCCCATTTCGCTTCGAATCGTTGCCAGGTCTGTTTCCAGTCGTTGGGGAATTCCTCACGCCATCGAACGACGTCCATCAAGCAACGCGCGTATTCGCTTTCCGGCGGGAGCGCCTGAATACCCGCCTGGACGATCTTACCAATATCGTTTTCGAAATACGCCACGGCATACAGGGCGCAAACGAACATTCCGCCATAAACGCCATCGCCATAGTTCATCACATGGCCGACACGGTCACAGAACTGATTGGAGGAAGCGGGCATTCCGGGACACATCAGGCCAATGAAATCGGCTTCGATCTGAAAATCGATGTCGTCGGCGTGCGCGTTGTACAGCGGATGTCCCGACTGAGGGGGAAGAATGCCGTTGCGGTTGTTCTGGCGGCCAATGAAGTTGGCGTGCCAGAGACTGTATCGGCTGGCGGCGAACGCCTTTCCATACGACACGGCAGGGGCGTCCAGCCCTTCTTTATCCATCACTTCGGCAAAGGTCATATCGACATACAAGTCGTCCTGGTGGATGGCGCTGCGTACCGATGCCGGATTCCATTCTATGGGATCACGATAGATCTGAGCGCGTGCGCGAAACTCGGTCGGGCCGCCGACGGCGACGCCGATCATCTGCCCCGCCCAGCCTCCACGTATCTTGTCGAGCAAGTCTTTCTCTTGAATCGTCCGGTACGATTCCGCAGAGACCGAAAACGCTGCGAATACAAACCATCCCGCCCATCCCACGATCCTGATCCACCGTGCGCCCATTTTTCCTCTCCATTCGTACAGGATTACTTGCCTTCCGGCGATATCCCATATAGTACAGGCCGAATCCGGGTTTTGGTGTTGCAATCAATCAGCCAGGATATCCGGTTGCTCCCCTGCTGCATGGGGATACGATACCGGCAGGGTAATACCGTCCGCTCCACCGGATCGTACCGGAACGAGTCTTTTCCCGAAAGTATAATATCGTTGATCAACAATCGATTCCGTAATGGAACCATCTGGCCCGATTCTTCCCGGAAGAGAAAAGGATTCACCTCCGCCGGTGCCAGTTCAAACCGGTAAATACCAGCCTGCTCGACACGAATCTCCCAGGTAATAAAACACAATCCTTCTTTCATGTTTTCCGAAGCGATCAGAGAACCCACGTCGAAATCCGCGTTATTCTTCGCTGGAGAGAGGATTTTATCGCCTGGCCGGTTCGAACCCGGAAGCATGAAACCCAAAAGCATCCGGTCTCCATCAGCGGTACGTTCGGTAAAGGGAGCCGTCCGCTCCGGATCGCCCGGCTTGCCGAACGGCCCCAGGACGGTAAGCGAAGCGGGAGAAACCGGCGAGTCCAGCCATTGCAGCGTATCCACACCCACCACAAATCCCTCCGATTCCTCCCGGTTCCCCAGGACGGATAATTTGACTTGTGGGATATCGGACGCATGAAGAAAAATGGGGATTTTCCCATCGAGTGTTTTAAGAACAACGCGTTCGCTGTACAGATCGGCCTTGGGTATCAAAACCTGGTCGTTGACCTGGATGGTAACAATCGCGCCGTCCGGTGCGTGGGTCAGCCGGGCGCGCAGGCGGTACCATCCAGAATAATCCAAACGAGGCATTCCAAACGCGATCTCTCCACCATCCTGAAACGCTTCGAATCGCATTTGCTGATTCCCGCTCCAATCCGGGCCGTAGGGTAGCATATCCTGGGGATCGTAAATACCCTGCGCGGCCTCGACCGGAAGCGTTTCCGCTTCGAGTGGGAGTTCAAACGATTCCTGGCCGTTCTCCAGTTCAATAATTGGTTGCAGCAGCGATGTCGTCCGATTGCGCCGAGCTCCGGCCGGAACAATCCGCGAAAATATCTTTTGTGCGTTTTCCTGATACCAGTACACCGTGGAAGCATAATCGCGGCGGAGGGTGTTTCCCCGTCCATGTTCCAAAGTGACATGGATCCCCCGATCGAACTCAATCGGGGCCGGGATAAACGATCGGAAGACAAAGAATTTATTCGTTGAATCTTTGGCAGCGGCATTCATCGGCCAATTTCCCACTGGCAAATCTCCCGCCAGGTTGAAAAATCCATATTCTCCCGTCCCGGGAAACGAAGGAGCACCCGGATCGGAAGAAGACAATAGCATCACATCGCTTTCGGGAAACGGAGCGGCCTGCAAACCCCATCCCACCAAATGCCCCGTTCCCGATGCGGAAAAAGCGGGGAAATTTTCGTCTCCCCGACTCAGAAATTCCTGTCTCGCCGCATTCCAGTTCGCATGGCGAACCGGCGTCTCGTTATCCCGGTGCCACCAGGCATGGAATCGGCGCAACGAGGTGGGAAGTACGGCGTTTCGCTGAATGGACAGTAATAAGTCCACGGTGTAAACGTCCTGCTCGGAACTGTTTTCGATTTCAATAACGGCGATTTGCTGAAAGGGCATTGGGAAATAACAATAACACCAGCCATTCGTTTCTTTTCCCAGAACGAATGTCTGCGTTCCCCCGCCAAAGAAATCATGCAAGGGAACAATCACGCTCGGCTCTTTTTCCCCGTCCCAATAACAACGAAGAAGCAGATCCCGCCCGGCTTCTTCCTTATTCTCCTGCCATTGCATGTGAATGCCGCGCACGAGTGCCGGACCTTCAACGGTCGTTAACACGATTCGTTCCCCGGCGGCAATGGAATGAGATATGGAGTATTCCTCCCGGGATGAGTTGTTTTTTTCCGAAGGACGATCGTCTCCCAGAAATTCCTTGCCGAGAGCGATCAAGGTTTTTTCCTCTTTGGATGGAAAGGGAAAAACGAAAGGCTTTACCTGGATCTCGGGAGGAAAAGCGACGGCCTCGATCTGATAAAAATCCAGTTCCATCACTGCCACTTTACAGAAGTGAGAATAGGGAATGGGGATATAAGACCAGTGAGATCCAGGACTCGATTTGGACGAATAAACGAACGGTTCCACAAACGGCTTGATCTTTCCACTAAACAAATCCCGAAAATCCACCTGAATCAGGGGTGAAGAACCGTTGTCGATATAGATTCGGATCAAGCCGGATGGATTCTCCGACCAGATGCGA
This sequence comes from uncultured bacterium, assembly GCA_964520565.1. Classification (GTDB taxonomy): domain Bacteria; phylum Hinthialibacterota; class Hinthialibacteria; order Hinthialibacterales; family Hinthialibacteraceae; genus CAZFOX01. The sequence continues at coordinate 5,974 of CAZFOX010000121.1, forward strand.
GAGATGGCTCCCGGCCCCTGCATCTCCGCGATTACGAACCAGTCTCCCTCCTTGCGAAGATAACCTTCGTTATCCCGGTCGCCACCCTGCCGATCGTAACTGGACATCATATACGTCCGATGGCCGGGTGGAAGAAAAAGGGATTCCAGGGTTACGGATTTTTTTAACAGACTGATCGTATCGACGGCAGGGGGCGCGGCCGTCCGTCCAGCGGATGTGGCAATCCACAGGCAGAGAAACACGTGGATCGCTCCGGCGGCCAGGGACGAGATTATCGGCGGACGCGGCGCAACGATGTCTTGATGTCGATGTAAAGCCACTCCGAACCGCGCTTGATTTCGAAACGGATAATCTCGTTGGGTTTGCTTTTGGAGATATAATCGATTAAGTTCCAAACTTTTTTCTCACGTATTCCGTTGAATCCCAGAATCAAATCCCCCTTCATCAACCCGGCAAAAGCGGCCGGACTCTGGGGAATCACTTCTTCCACGAGTATTCCTTCGCCGTCCTGACCGAGACCGACGCCCGAAATCCAGCCCCGCTCCCGCTTCCCCGTTTCCAGAATCCCCGTCGCCGAATCGGCCACAATATCGGCCGGAATGACGAACGTGACGCCCGGCCAGTTTCCAATATGGTATTCCGTCGCCATCATGCCGATTAACTGGCCGGAAGGACTGAAAACCGGCGATCCTTCATTCCCGGGATGGAGCGGTAAGTTGGTCTGGATATATTTCTCGATCTCAAACAATCCAACCCCACGATTGTATCCTCCTATAATGCCCGAAAAAGGCGAAGAAGGCAAATCGTAGGGGCGCTGAATGGTCATGATATAAGACGCTACCGGTAAGGGATGGACGTTCGGATTGGAGTATGAATTCAGCGTGTCCTCGCGGCTCAGATAATCGTTGAGATCCACGTAGTACGGAAAAGTGACTTCGTTTACCTGTAATACCGCCACCCCGGTCAGATCGTCCGATCCCACAAATTCCGCGTTCGCCACCCAGCGATAATCGTCCTTAATGGCGATCACGCCGCCCAGCGTCGCACTTTTGACAATCGTGCTGATCGTAACCAGATGGTGAGGGCCGATGGCGAATCCCGCACAACGAATTCGATTGTTGGCCAGCATTTGGTCGCGCATGTAATCCAATTTATTGCGTAGTTGCCGTACAATATTGCCGAACATATACTGGCCGGATAACGCTTCCGACGTTCCTGTCACCAGATCCGAGTAATTTTCCTGAAGATCCTTGAATTGTTCGATCAGTTGCTCGTGACGGTCGAGGATATACTGTTTGGGAATTTCCACACTAATCGAATAAACGGCGGGCGAATACCGGGTAAATGTATCGTACACCGCCCAGTCGCCCTGGGCGCCGGCCAGACAGGAAAACCAGCTTGCACTCAACGCTCCAACAAGTAAAAGATACGTCTGTTTCATTCCCTACGCTCCGGAATGATGAGTGAATTGCGATAAGAGAAACGCATTTCAATCAGGAAGGTAACGTTTGGCTTTTGAATTATTCGAATTCCCCCATTCCCCGGTTTTGACCATTATTCGCAGAAAACATAAGAAATCGCAGGGAATTCCTGATTTTCTATCCCCATAACAAGGTTGTTCTTCAGAGAAAACGGGGACGAAAAATACCCATTCCTTTTGGAAGCCCGTTTCCGGATTTAAGAATCGATACGGCTACCCAATAGGCGCATAATTCGTTTGTAGAGACGGAAACTGCCGCGTTGTTCCAGATTGTTTCGCCACCGATGGGCGCTGGTCATTTCGTTCAGAGCCGCACTGTACGTTTCCTCCCAAGCCTGCAAACCCGTCTCCAGGCGGTAAATATACTGATCGAACGCTTCCGGTTTGACCGTTTCGGGAGACGGTGTTTTTGGCTCTTCGGCTGACTTCTCTTCTCCACTCCGCGGCGTTTCCCGGGGTTGTACAGATGGAGGCACCTCAGCCTTTGCCGGTTGCAAAGACGGAAGTTCCTTCTTGAGCAGATCCAACAGGCCGTAGGCAAAGATTCCATGGATAGTGAGATCATCGGCAGCCTGCTCGGCGCGGGATGTCTCGATCATGCTCAGCGAGATCGGTTCGTCCATATGAAACATATGCAGAACGATTTTTCGATAGGCTGGTTGCTTGAAATCGTGGATGTATAATTTTTCTTGGTAGAAACGATCGATCAGGCTCGCGAGTTCGAGTCCGCCGGGTATCGCCTCCAACAGGACATCAGCGAGTTGCAGGAAGGTCCATCGGGTGATATCGCCGATATCGAAAGCCGCCACCTGACCGCCGAACGACCGCAAATGCTGCAGAATCTCTTCCACGTCGGGCAGGGGATATCGAGCATGCTCGGCCAGCCAGGGATGATCCTTCTGATGCAGGTTCCGGTAGGCATCCCCGACCCGTTTTTCTCCCGCTTCCACCAAGGGATGGCGGTGGGGAAAGGTTACAATCAATCCCATGCGCGAAACCCGGATCATCTCCTGCAGGACCGCCGGACGATCCGCCGGTTCGATATGCTCCAGGACATCGAGAGAAACCGCCATATCGAATGATTGATCGCGAATCGGCAAGTGAACGGCGCTGCCGCGCATCTGATCGCCGGGAGCGTCTACCCGAAGATCGCAGATTACCCACTCGTGCTGGGGAATCATTCCCTTCAGGCGGCCCGGATAACCGCCCACATCCAACACTTTCCCCGGATCGGGCAATGCCCAATTCAGCAAATGCCGCACCGTTTCACATCGTTGCCAGGAATCGAATTCGAGCATTGAGATTCATCCATTCCTTCCTGTCCAATCCACCAGGCTGCCTACCTCGTTTTCAGATTCTTCTTTTTTACTCAATTATTGTGGGAAGGGAAAGGGAAATAGGCCGATCTGACGCATATCCTTCCGCATAATGCACCCCGATCCGGGCGCCGAGAGTCCGATTGTAAGCCTGAATCTGTTGCAAATAGTCGCTTGTGCTCAGATATTGATAATCAAGCGGCAAAACCGGATCGATGAATTGGCTCCGGTAGGCGCGAAGGGCTTCCAGTTTTTGTTCCCATTGCCCGGTTATATCCACTGCGAAAGTTACATCTCTCATTTCATGCAAAAAATAATACAGGCAGCGCCGGACGGAAAAAGCGGGCGATGCGGTCTCCACCTTGGGAAGGCGAGCTAAAAAAAACGCCGCCTGCACCAATAGGCTGCCCGCCCGGTGATCGGGATGGGGATCGTGGGGCGAACAGGTGAATACATACGGACTGCGAAACCGCCGGATGACCTCCACCACTTTCATGCGGTTTTCCGTCGTATCGGCGATCCGTCCATCGCCCAGGTCGAGATTCCCGCGATAGTGCAATCCCAGAATACGGGACGATTCGGCCGCTTCGAAGGAACGAGTCTCGGCGTCTCCCTTGGTACCCCACTCGCCTCGGCACAGGTCGACTACCCCAACCCGCTTTCCCGCGGCGACCGATTTGATTATAGTTCCCCCCATGCCCAATTCGGCGTCGTCGGGATGAGGGGCGAATATCAGAATATCGAGAGAAGGATCGTCCACCCTGTTCATGTTTTCCTCCCCGGGAAAGCGGGATGTCTGTCCTTGCCATCCACTCTCGGATATCCTACGAGAGAAAGGCATTCGACTCAACAGTTCGGGAGACGAAATAAATTTACATGAAAAAACTCTTACTCCGTGGGATCGGGATCGGCATCTTCGTCTATCTTCTGGGTTGGGTGGTGGATATCACCGAACTGGGACGTGTATTAAGGCATTTTAATCTTTGGGTCTTCGTTTACGTACTTCCGTTTCATCTCGGATTGTGGGCGTTGCGCGTGTTGCGCTGGCAGATTCTGCTCCGCAACGAAGAAATCAATCTCCCTTTTCGAGACGTAATGGCTCTGGCGGCGTCGGGGTTTTTCATCGGCTGCCTGACGCCAGGGCGGCTGGGGGAATTCGCCAAAGTGAAGTTTCTCATGAACGCGGGTTATTCCTTTCGCGGCTCATTCATGTCCTCTCTTCTGGAACGGATTCTCGATATCGCGGCATTGTTTTTTTACGTTCTGTTCGCGGCCGCGGTCTGCTGGAAAGCGTTGCCCGATACTTTGGTTTTCTACCTGGTTCTGATCGTGTTGGGATGCCTGAGTCTGTTGGTGGCGTACGCAATGCGTCGTAAACTCAAAGCCCTTCTCTTAAACCGCATCCCCGAATCGGCCGCAGGCGGCGTGAAAGAAAAACTCCGCATTCTCAGCCATTCCATCCACGCCACGCGGGGAAACCAGCGCG
>CAZFOX010000122.1:0-10243 GCA_964520565.1 uncultured bacterium
AGCGTGCTTGGCCATGTTCACTTTCCAAACTAGCGTTTTCCAGGAATCGACCGCCGTGCTGAAACTATTTTCCGCATATTGATCCCAGCCACCGGCTTCGGATTGTATGATGAGCGCCGTTTGCGGCCCCCAATTGGAGGGTGCTTTTTCCACACGGGCATCGACCATGATTTCCTGTACTTCAGTCCAACGATCGAAAGCCGCTAAAGCGCCCGAGGTCTGAATGACGTTAGCCCAACCCGAAGTGAGGGGGAAAGCCATGTAATTTGTCCCCTGGCTGGGTTCAACCTCGCCCTGGCCTAGAATGGGTGCCTGAACTGAATCGTCCGTCGACTGCCAGCCTTTGGCCAACAGGGTATCTGGATCTTCTTCGTCGAAGCTGTAGACCAGGACGGTTTCCGTTTCCTGAACGCCGGCGGGACGATAGAAATACATATCGTCAATATAAATGATTCCCGACGCATCCGCCGCACCGGGGGAAATAAATCCGCCGAAATAAGACACATTACTGATACGTGTAGTGGATGTCAGAGTATCGATGGGGTAAACCAATTCAACCCACTCGCCGGTAGTCTGAGTCCCCTGAGTTCCGAAGTTGACATCACCACTCTGCAAATTGATCTGATAATTCCCGTCCGAATTCGGTACCGAACCGGGACGAACGTAGATCCACATATGCAATTCGGTCATGCCGGTTGCGTCGATCCCTCCCGCCGGAAAATTGATCTGCGCCCACGACCATCCATTCCCATTATTGTTGAATTCTACATACAGTGAAGCTTCCCCTTCCTTGGGTTGGATTTCCGGATAAAAAAACGGCTGGTATTCGACGTAAGAAAGGACGACATTATTACCTGAATACGCCCAGGTTAATTCGTCTTCGAAATTGGTGATATCCACACGCTTTGCATCTTGTCCAAACGCTGTTACGACTACGAAGCAACACAAAATTGCAACAAAGGTTTTCTTCATTCATAAATCCTTTCCGTTATAAAATGGGGTTTGTACTCTTTTTATAAGTTAACTGATAAACGTTGACTCGTCAAGAAAATAATCGATTCGATAGATAATCGAATGAATTCACGCTTTTCGGCGATCGATGACTCGCTGGGCTTTGCCTTGGAAGCGTTCGAGAGTATGGGGATCGACCAATTCAACATTCACGCGGATGTTGGCTACCAGATGGATTTCCCGGGCGATGCGCTCACGGAGGGCTTGCATTCGGGTCATCATATCGGAGAAATCCTGCGGCCGCATTTCCACGCGGACTGTAACTTCATCCAAGGCTCGTGGACGGGTAATCTCGATCTGGTAATGGGGTGCGGTTCCTTCGACGCGTAACAGTGCCTCTTCGATCTGAGAGGGGAATACATTGACGCCTCGGATGATTAGCATATCATCGCTGCGTCCCACGACCCGGCTCATGCGAATGGAAGTCCTTCCGCAAGGACAAGGGGTGGAATTTAAGAAAGCGATATCGCGGGTGCGGTATCGAAGGAGCGGCATGGCTTGTTTGGTGAGATTGGTAATAACCAGTTCGCCCTGGGAGCCTTCTTCGACCGGTTCCAGCGTATCAGGATTCAGGCATTCGACCAGGAAATGATCCTCCTGAATATGCATACCATTTCGTGCGGCGCATTCCCCGCTGAGACCCGGTCCGATGATTTCACTGAGACCGTAATTGTTGAAAGCATAAAGCCCCATCTGGTTTTCGATGGCGGTACGCATATCGTCAGTCCAGGGTTCTCCGCCCAGGTGGGCAAAGCGAAGGGGCAGGTCGTTCGGGCCGATCCCTTTTTCTTGCGCCACTTCTCCCAGATAAAGGGCATAACTGGGCGTGCAGACCAAAACTTCCGCTCCCAGATCCATCATCAGCGAAATCTGCCGTTCCGTATTGCCACCGGCCGCGGGAACTACGGAAGCGCCCACTTTTTCTACACCGTAATGGAGACCGAATCCTCCGGTGAACAAGCCGTAACTGAACGCAATATGAACGGTGTGTTCCGGCCGCAATCCTCCCGCCGTCAGAAAACGGGCGCAAAGTCCCGCCCACATCTGCAAATCTTCGGCGGTATAGGCGACAAAAGTCGGCTTGCCCGTTGTCCCCGACGAACCGTGGATACGTGCCACTTTTTCGCGGGGAACCGCGAGAAAGCCGAGTGGATAATACTCTCGGAGATCGTTTTTCGTGGTAAAAGGAAGACGGCGGATATCGCCCAGGCTCTGTATGGAATCGGGAGTTACACCCTCTTTCTCGAATTGCTTTTTATAAAAAGGTACCTGAGCGACACGAGCGACGGTTTCCCGAAGGCGCAGTAATTGAAGGTCGGCCAATTGAGAACGCGGCAGTGTTTCTACGGGATCCCAGACCTGATTGTCAATGACAAAAGTATGGCCGCCGTTCGATTGTTTATTACTCATAATAAGTATTTCGTGCTCCTGACTATACAGAAAACGCCAAGAAAAATCCTTATCGGTCGATTTGTTCGTACAGATTCACACTGCCAATCACATTCACATTCTGAGATTGAAGGAATTGAATTGCGCGATCCACATCTTCAAACCGGAAAATCAGAATCGCTTTGTCTTTGCGGCCGAACGTAAAGGCATACATATATTCGATATTAAGCCTTCCTCGATCGATCACATCGACAATTTCCTTGAGACCGCCTGGACGATCGGGAACTTCAATGGCGACCACTTCGGTTACATTGACGACATGCCCTTTTTCTTCCAGAAGGTCTTTGGCTTTTTGCCAATCCCGTACGATCAGGCGAAGAATGCCGAACTGTTGCGTATCCGCCAGGGTTAAAGTCAGAATGTTGATACCCGCTTCCGCCAGAAGGGTGCATGGCTCGGTTAATTGGCCGGCCTTGTTTTCCAGGAATAAGGATAATTGATGAATTTTCATCGGTTTTTCTCCTTGTCTCTGTCTCTCGGGTTGAGACACAACCGCCGATTCGGGATTATGAAGATTGCGTTTCGCGGTTGTCAATCACTCGTTTCGCCTTCCCTTCACTGCGTTTGATGGTATGCGGTTCCACAAGGCGAACCTTGACGCGTATCCCCAGGGTTCGTTCGATGGCTTGCGACAGTTTTTGATGCAAATCTTCCAAAGCGCGAACCTTGTCGCTGAAAACGGCGGAAGTGACTTCCACTTCCACCGTCATGATATCCAATCCTTTTTCCCGTTCGAGGACGATCTGGTAATGTGGAAGAGTTCCCTCGATGGAAAGGAGAGCCGTTTCGACCTGCGAGGGGAAGACGTTGACGCCGCGTATGATGAACATATCGTCGCTGCGGCGGCCGATGCGCTTCATGCGCCGGATTACACGCCCGCACGAGCAGGGCTCGGGGATCAGCGCCGTGATATCCCGGGTGCGATACCGGATAACCGGCATGGCCTTTTTACTCAGGGTGGTCAATACCAGTTCGCCTTCCTCGCCGTCCGGGACATTTTCCCCGGTTTCGGGATTGATGATTTCCGGATAAAAATGGTCTTCGAAAATATGCAGACCATGCTGATTTTCGCATTCAATCGCCACACCCGGCCCGATGATTTCCGACAAGCCGTAAATATCGTAGGCGCGGATGCCGCTTTCCGCCTCGATCCGGTCGCGCATCGATTCCGACCACGGTTCCGCGCCAAAGACGCCAACCCGGATGGATAGATCGCGGATATCGACATCCATTTCGCGCGCCCGTTCGATCAGATGGAGAAAATAACTGGGCGTGCAGCAGATGGCAGTGACGCCGAAATCCTTCATGATCATGATCTGGCGATCCGTATTCCCGCCGGAGATAGGAATCACCGTGGCGCCGAGGCCTTCCGCGCCGTAATGCGCACCCAGCCCTCCGGTGAACAGGCCGTATCCATAGGCGTTTTGAATGATATCGCCCCGGTGAAGCCCGCAAGAGGCGAACGTGCGCACCATCACGCTGGTCCAGACATCGATATCTTCCTGCGTGTAGGCCACGACGGTGGGCTTCCCTGTCGTTCCGCTCGAAGCGTGCAGGCGAACCACTTCGCTCATGGGACTGGCGAAGAGGCCGAAGGGATACGCGTCGCGTAAATCCGACTTCAGGGTGAACGGTAATTTACGGACGTCGTCCAGGGATTGCAGATCGGCTGGAGTTACATTTCGTTCCTCCATCTTTTTGCGAAACCGCGTTACGTTCGCATAGGCCCGCTCTACGACCGAGATAAATCGCCGCAGTTGCAGATCCTCTAATTGTTTCTTGGGTAAATAGTCGGGAGTGCTGGCGGGATGAAACCCGCCGGGTCGGTCGTTCCATTGTTCTTTCATGGATTTTTTCTCACCACCGCATAGAGATTCGTCATGCAAGACCAGATCGTTTGTTTCAATATATCACACATTTTTGAGACGAAAAGAACCCTGGACTATTCTGGAAATCAACCGGCATTTTTCACAACCAGTTCAAAATCCATCGGGGAATGCGATGAAGGGCGTACGCCATCTCTACAAACATTTGAATGGAAAAGGGCAATACTCATTTCTTATCGGCGACGACCAGAAAAATAGGATACTCTTTCTCCAATCCGGCGGCGTTCGGTTTCCGAACAATATGCGGTGTGGAAAAACGGATGTTTTGAAAACCGGCGGTTCTTAAAACATCGCGTAGAGCATCCCGGTCGAAACCGTAATGGGGAACGGGAACTTCGGGTGGATGAAAATCGCCTTCCTCCTTATCGAGATCGGCCAGGGCGATCGATCCGCCGGGACGGAGCATCTGAAAGAAACGATTCAGGGCATTTTGCGTGCTGGGGATATGATGCAGAACCATTGAACCGGTTATTGCGTCGTACGAATCCGATAAATCCTCGCCGGTCTCCACATCCCAAAGCAGCGTTTCAATATTGCCAATCCGGGCGCGTTCGATCTTCTCTTTTAAAACCTCCAGCATATTGGGCGAGGTATCCACCGCGACAATCGACTTTACATAAGGTTGTAGTTTTAAGGTTAACAAACCGGTTCCCGCGCCGTAATCCATTACCCGACTCTCCGGAGAGAGCGAAATAGTATGGATCATCGCGTCACCAACATCGCGAGCGAGATCGACCCGCTTGCGTTCCGCATCGAATTCGCCGGCCATTCGGTCGAAATAATTCATAACTGCCGTCCTGCCAAAAAGGCTTTTTTGTTTACTTCATGGATTTTTTCAGGGAGATTATCTTGGATGGATTCGATCCAGATGGCTTCATCCAGATCGAGGTGTTGGCTCAGGATACCCAACAGAGCGATATTCAAGGTTTTGGGATTGGATAAAGCCTCTTTGGGAAATGATGAAGGATCGATCAGGATTCCGCCGTCCCGCAGGCGGTAGCGATTGTTCTCGATCTGGTCTTCCGAGAGAACAAGCAGGAAATCCGCTTCGCCATCGGGAATCATCGGGCTTAATACCGATCGTCCGAACCGGACGTCGCTGTTCACGGAACCACCGCGCTGGCTCATGCCATGCACTTCGGCTTTTTTCACATCGAGACCGGCGCGGAACGCCGCTTCAGCCAGGATATCGGAGGCTTTCAATACTCCCTGTCCACCCAAACCGGCCACTACTACATTGGTTACATTTTCAGTCATGTCGTCATCCCTCCTGGCCGGTGAACTGGCATTCCGCCTGTTCTTGATAGGCTTTTTCATATTGCCGGATTTTTCCGACCGCCAGAATGCATTCGCGGCGGGAAATCAGGAGCGCCGGTTCGTTTTGCTGGAGCATTTCGACCAGTTTTTGTTTGAAGGCTTCCGGATCTTTCGTGGGGTCCATTGTGCACACATTTTGGATTCCAATCGCGTGTGCCAGTTTTTCAAACGAAATCCGGGAAGAAGGGCTGTGATCCAGAAGGCGCCCTGTTCCGGGATGTTCCTGAAGACCGGTCATTGCCGTGGTTCCATTGTCGACAATAATCACCACGTGGCCGGTGGAAGGTTTGTTATAGACCATATCCACCAGACCGGTGATGCCGCTGTGCACGAAGGTGCTATCGCCGATGACGCTGACCACTCGCCGCGCTTCCTCGGGAGGAAGTACGTGCCGAAGCCCCAGACCGGCGCTGATACTGGCTCCCATGCAGACGCAGGTATCCATGGCTTCGAAGGGAGGAAGAACGCCTAACGTATAGCAGCCGATATCGCCCGAAACGATACAATCCAATTCGTGCAGAATCGTGAAAACCGTCCGATGCGGGCAGCCGGGGCACAGTTGTGGAGGTTTTCCCGGCTTGGGTACCGGTTCGGGCGTTTCGTCGCGAGCCAGGATACGGCGGACTCGCTCCACGGTGAATTCACCGAAGCGGTACATGCCGGGTTTGTCTTCCACCGGGATTCCCGCCGCGCGAATGGCGGTAGCCAGATAGGGATCGCCTTCCTCAACGATCACGCATCGATTCACGGATTCCACGAAAGTGCGGATAGTCTTCATCGGTAACGGGTAGGTCATGCCCAATTTAAGGATGTGAGCGTCGGGCGCCGCTTCCCGGGCATGGGCAAACGAAACGCCGCTGGTAACGATCCCCAGCGATGGATTGCCCTCCGTTATTGGATTCAGGTTGGAATTGTCGTTCCAGGTTTCGATCTCTGCCAATTTTTGCCGGAGCCTTCGGTGGGCAGGACGCGCATAGGCGGGAATCATTACCCGCCCTTTAATATCGCGTACAAAATGAGGTTTTTCTTTAGGGAAAGATACCGGATGAAGAAGGACTACACTTTTCGAATGGCAAATACGGGTGGTCACACGCAGAAGGACGGGAATATTCCAACGTTCCGAGATTTCCAGTGCTTGGACGGTGAAATCGAACGCCTCCTGGGAATCGGAAGGTTCCAGCATGGGGATTCCAGCCGCTTCGGCATAACGGCGGTTATCCTGCTCGTTCTGGCTGGAGGCCATGCCGGGATCGTCCGCCGAGACAATCACGAGCGCACCCTGGACGCCGGTATAGGCCACGGTGAAAAGCGGATCGGCGGCCACATTTAATCCGACATGTTTCATGGTGGCTAATGCACGGGCATGCCCGTATGCCGCTCCCAGCGCCACTTCCAGCGCCACTTTTTCATTCGGAGACCACTGCGCATACCCGCCTAATTCGGAGAAATTCTCGAGGATTTCCGTCGAGGGCGTTCCGGGATACCCCGCACCCAAAGCGACGCCCGCTTTGAAAGCCGCTAATGCGATCGCTTCGTTTCCACTCAGCAACATTCGATCCGATAGTTTCATGAGTTTTCTCGATTTTAAGTTGATAACTAATACGCCCCGGCTTTCTCGATGCTAATCTTCCCAGGAAATTTCATTCGGAGAGGATTCGATGGCGGCGATCAACCATTTCGGAGGCCGGATCGGTTTTCCATTCCGGTCCACACAAACGTGCTCCGTATAACCCTTGGCGACGGGGTTGCCATTCTCTGCATGAACGATGAAGTTTTCGCAGCGAATGCGCGCTTTTCCCGCGAGACGGGATCGCACACTCATATGCAAGAGATCGTCGTAGCGCGCCCGACCTTCGAATTCCACGTGCGCTTCCACCAGAGGGAGAAAAACGCCCCGGTTTTCTACTTCGGTATAGGGCAATCCCTGATTGCGAAATAGTTCCGTACGTCCCATTTCGAACCATTCCAACACACGGGAATTATAGATACCGCCCATTTGGTCGGTTTCACTATAACGTACCCGAAAGGAAATCGAACACGACGAATCTGCCATGGATTCAATCCTTTTTTAAAAAAATTGGTCTATTCAAGACCTAAAACAGGGTTAAATTGTAATTCCAAATTCCACACAATCAATGAAGAGAGACCGCAATGAGAGGGAGCCGGGATTCGCCATCAAACCGGGAACAAGGCATCCAGTTTGCGCCGGACGCCATCGTCGATATTCACATGAAGCGCACCCAGGTTTTCTTTTAATTGATCGACCCGGGTTGCACCGGTAATCACGCTGGATATACCCGGCTGGCTGACCGTCCAGGCAAGCGCCAGCTGGGCACGGGTACATCCTAGAGAACCGGCGATGGATTTCATTTCGCGCACTTTCTGGAGACTCGATTCGCAATAATACCGGTCGCGAAGCCAATCGATGCGATCCAGCCGCGAATCGTGGGGAATCCCCTCGTCGTATTTCCCCGTCCGGATTCCATACGATAAAGGACTGAATGTAACCAGTCCCATGCCCAGTTGGGAAGCAGCCGGAGCCACGTCGGTTTCCAGGGCTTTCCGCGCTAACAGGCTGTAACGCGGTTGTTCCACCTGGGGAAATATCAGGTTGCGTTTTTCGCAGATCGAGTGGACTTGCCGCAGCTGATCGCCTCGCCATTCGCTGGTTCCCCAATAGAGAACCTTGCCCCGGTGTACCAGATCGTCCATCGCGCGAGCCGTTTCTTCGAGAGGAGTTTCGGGATCGAAGCGATGACAGAAGTAGAGATCGAGGTAATCGACGCCGATGCGTTTCAGGCTTTTATCGATGGACTCCATGATGTGTTTTCGGGACAAGCCTCGATCGTTGACGTCATCGCTCATGGGGAAAAATACCTTGCTGGCAATGACGATTTCATGGCGGGGAAACTCACGCAGAATTTCGCCCATTTCGATTTCGGTTTGTCCCTTGTTATAGACATCGCTGATGTCGAAATAATTGATCCCCGCATTGAAGGCAGCGTATAGAATTTCGCGGATGGTTTGTTTATCGCGAACGCTGTCGCCGAAGGTCGTCCATCCACCCAGGCTAAAGGCGCTGACCTTCATCCCACAACGGCCAAGTGGGCGATACACCATTTCTGAATTGGTCATGGATTATCTCCTACCACTTTTATCTGAAGATTTTAGAGAAAACGAATCCGTAATGAAGAGCGTGATAAAAGGGAGAGGTACCTGCAAATTGATCAAGTTGTCATCCAGCCTTCCCTGTAAACCTGTATTGTCTCGCCATGATTTACCGACAAAAACCGCAATTAAATCGATCCATTTTTCAGGAAATAACGTGCACGAAAATGGGAAGCAGGGTAGAATTGAAAGGTGAAAATGAGATATCCTTAATAAAGTGAGCAGTAGACGGCGACATATTCTCAATAATAGGATTGAGAATAAGAAGCGTTCGGTTAAGGGACATACCCTTCGGGTATGAAATAAAAGCCACGTTCGAAACGCGGCGGAAAACTGGTTTAGGAGGCTCGATATGAATAAAGGTCAGATTTTTTCTTTTCCGCTTTTGTTACTTGGTGGTATTGTTTTACTATTTGCATCCCCCGTTTTTTCGCAACCGCTCGGTCAGGAAATCACCCTCATCGACGAAACCCCAACCTTCGATCTCGCAGGATTGGAAGCGCTGACGCCGAATGGACCTATCGTCCTCGGACAAACGAATGGAGAAGACCGAGAACCGAAAATTTCCATTTTGAGAAATGGAAATACAGCGGTTTTTTGGGTTAACCGGAATGGAAGCCATCATGTCAATGGTGTCAATGCATCGGGGGCTCTTATATTCCCCACGATCACCGACGATGCAGGCATCGATGTGATTGTCGGTATCAATACGGGAGCTAATACGAACTGGACGTTAAATAAGACCGATAAGAACGGGGAGAAATTTTTAGCCGCAGCGACCTGGCAATTCGGTTCGCTATCCGGTTCCGATGCCGTCGTTCCCGATACGGTTGTGGATATGAATGGAATCCATCAAGACGAAGGCCAGGGTCATGGTTTCTTCAAGATATTCAACGATCAATTGCAGCCAATTACACCGAAGCCAATTTCTATTTCCCAATTCAGCGCGGGTCATCGCGAATGGGATTGTTGCTGGCTCAGTGATGGCAAATTCGTCATTTCCACCGTCGCGCGCGGCCATCAATATGCGGGCGATCCCGATTTTCCGGATGGGGGAGACGACGTCGGCCTGATCAATATCTTCAATGCGGATGGAACGCGTTTCAAGGATGAATTCTTTGTCTCGGAAGACATGACCGGGAAACAAAACAATTTGCGTTTGGGAGCGTTGGCCAACGGTTTTGTCTGTTTGTACAATAGTTCTTCTGGCGCTTCTTGTAAGGGTGTGATCTTCGACAACAACGGAAACCGGGTTAAGGAATTTGTCGCGACCGACGAAGCGACCGGAATCGCCCCTACCTGGATGGACGCGGGCGGTGGAAAAACGTTTGTAACCGTACATCTCACCAGTGGAAAAGATGGGATGGGTCTGCCTCCGGAGCTCGTTGGCATGAACATCATTATGGCCCGGT
>CAZFOX010000123.1:0-10198 GCA_964520565.1 uncultured bacterium
CGAAGTGGTATTCATGATGCCCGATAACTGGCGGTTGGGCACACCGGAAAACCTGGGGCATACCTCACTGCTCAACGCACTGGAATGCCTGTTGGCGGCGAATATCGAATACGATGTTGTGAATGAATCGCAGATCAGCCGATTGGTTTCGAACCCGCCCCGACTGTTGATCGTTCCGTTAGCCTACGCTCTATTGGATGAAACGATCGAACATTTGAAGAAACTGGCAGAGAGAGGATGCCAAATCTATCTCTCCGGCGATCCCGGCATCGATTCTTTCGGACGCCGCAATCCTCCGCGATTGCAAGAGCTCTGCGGCGTGGATTATCTCAATACCACCAACCACCCCTCCGGACTACCGGTTTCTCGGGTGAAAACACTATCCGCAGAGGTTGCCGAGAATCCGGCGGGGATTTCATTGTATCGCAACAATCTGGGTCAAGGTAAGATTATATACACTCCCGAACCATGGGAGACATTTCCGGGAATGGATATATTTGTTGAACATCCAGAATTGACATCGGATATAAAAACCAATTTGTATTTGAGCCTTTTACCGCTGGCCGGGATTCAACCTCCCGTTACGATTGAAAGTTCCACCGGCGTTTGGCACGCGATCAAAACCACGGCTGGCGACCGGCAGTGGTTATCCCTATTTCCCCGCTCTCCCGTTTCGACTCCTGCCACTGTTACCCTGACGGGGGACAGCCATCGTTACCGATTCGAATTTCAACAAACTATCCCTGCGGGGATTCTATCCGATGAGAATAATTCCTTACTGGCCGTTACGGGCAATGGGAAATTTTTCCTGGATTTCCAACCGGTCATCGATAGCAATAGTTCATGGATATCGATCGGCCTGGATCGACGATCCATTACCGAGTCGGAGACCCTGTTGGTGAGTACGATAGAGGGGGGACGTATCTGGTGGCGGAATCGCACGTCGCAGTTATCGGCAACGCCGATTGAATGGAAAGACGGCCAATTATGCCCGCTGAATACCATGTGGCTGCAATCCATCGACGGAGGATGGGAGATCGATACAGAACCGAACGTCTTGTACCTGATCGCGCCCGAAACGAAGTTGGAAGAGAAAGCGGAATGGTTGAATACCGCCTATACGGATTCGGCAATTTTTACCCGGGTTCCATCCTGGCCGTCCAACCCATGAGCGTTTATTTCGGAGACGATGGAACACAGACAGAAGGCTTTAGGAATCCGTATTCTTCGCACCACGACTGGTAATCGGAATACAGTTGCGTCGATGCCGGATGTCCCGCGAAGGCTTTCGATTCCGGCCGGTTCATCATGCCCTGGTATTGATAGATCAGGATCGTATCGACATGCGGAGATATTGCCGCCAGTTGCCCGCCAATCCGCGAAAAGGGAGCGGGAATCAGGTTGCTTTTGTAGGTATCTCCTTCAAAATCGAATATCTCCATATCAACCCATAAGGCCACCTGGGGAACGCGATTGTGGACAGTTCGTAACCGGGAAAAGATAGCGTCCAGTTCGTCGACGCGGGTTTTACGTACCCCGACTTCATCCTGATAGGCGACGATATCCACGTTGAGGTTATCCAACTGTTTGGCATACCGGTCGTCGGACAGGGTTCGGCGGGTACCGTAGGGAGCGATGAGAATTTTCGCCTTCGGCGTGAGGCGGCGGGCGAATTCGCTGGACTGTTGGCAATATTGGATAAACTCATCCGTAAAGTAGGGATTCAACTCTGCCTCATTCGGCCAACACCAGCCATAGAAACCGGCGTGATGGCCATATCGTTCCACGATTTCTTCCATCGCCTGGAAACGTTTCTGCACGCCTTCCTGGCCTGCCAGCGTTCCGATGCGTTCGTCGAAAAAACCGCTGCTGATAAAAATCCGCATTCCGTTTTTGTCCGCCGCCGAGAGCACCGCTTCCAGAGGATCGAAACACTCCAGTTCCCAGGAAGGGAATAGTTTTGAGGGATAGAAAGTCTTTCCATCCTGAGCCACGGAAAGTAGTACCAAATCCTGCAGGCCGAGACCGGCCATTTCCTGGATTTTCTGTTTCCATTGTTCGCAAGAGAACGCGGCGCAGGCGGAATCCCAATAGCCGCTCTCGTGTTTCCAACAGTGTTGAAACTCAAACCAGCTTCCCTGGATAGGTTTTAGAAGCTGTTTGTTTTTCATATCAGTGTTCGCCGAAGAATACAGGTACGTACCGAGCAGAAGGCCGGTGGACGTTTGGATAAAATTTCGCCGGTCGATTGTCATGGCATCGCTCCATCTATCAACCCGTTCAATGAATATTAGATTCTATCAAGGCGATTCTGCGAGTTTATCTCTCAGACTACTTTGGGAGCCTTGAAAGAATTTGCAAATACCAGATTTTCAAATACCATTGGCTAGGGTTTTCGCTTCAGGATTTCTGCCGCCAATTGTTTTCGCCTTTCCAAAATGCGCATGGGATCAGAGTCCCACGATCCCCAGGTGGGGACAGATTGGCGGACGATATCGTTGGCAGTCTCCTCACCGCCACGCTGGCTTAATAGAACAAAGTATTCATAATCCTCCATGCCATCGCGGAGGTTTTTCAAGCGAATCGAAGCGATCGGCCCCTCGATTCCCGCATCCTCGCCGGGATAAAACAAGAAACCATCTCCGTTAAAACACACGCGAAATCCGGGATCGTCCCAGGGATTTCTTTTCGGACTCTGCCAATAGACAGTCGACCAATACAACAGGCCGGTAACTCCATAGCGGTAATTCAACCACGGCGCGATTCGATAGCTGAGAATGGGAAAATCGATCTGCCAGTAAGGTGGATTGTCATTCTTTACCGACTCGTAATCGGGGTGGTAACCGGGAGCGGATTGAACCAAGGCGGAATAACTCCAAACCGCATCGCCTGCAGCAATCATTTTTTGGACAGAAAGCTCGTGGATAAAGGAGAAGAGAGGACACCAGATATCGATGGCATCGTCCAGAGAACCCCAATCGGGATTTTGGAGATATGGTTGTTCGACCACCAGCCGCCGGATACGCGGTTCCGCCTCCTTCACCAACGCGCCCAATTGGCGAACCCGCTCGTAGGCCTCCGCTGTGTTTGGCTCATCGAGCATATAATGATAGGCTCTTTTCTCCCATCCCCGGCTCTCAAGGAAAGCATACCAGGAACGATAAAAGCGAATCGCTTTATCCCGGTCTTTTCCAAGGCTATCCGAATAGGGCGCATGAGGGATTTCTATATTAGTCACATGATAAGTTTCGATGAAATCGGCTAATGTCCGGGCGGTGTTTTCATCAACCTGAATCGAGCCATCTTCGAGTGGTTTGGGGAAAAGGCGGGAGGGAACCGGTGGATTGATTCGATGATGCGCCATCATGGCGATATAGCGGTCTTCCAGCAGGCGATACCGGTCCGAGTTCCGTTGAATTCCATAATAGCCCGCCAGATAAGAAAAGCCGCCGAAATGATTTTCCAATGTGGGGCCTTGGGGAAGCGAAAAATCCCAAACCGTCAGACGAACGGGAATCCGGGCTTCGATCCCTTCCCGGGTTTTAATGCGAAATTCGCCTTCATAGAGACCCGGTTTGACACTTTCCGGCACGGAAATATCCACCCAGACGGTTTCGATCCGATTCGGCCATAGATCGAAATCATTCGCGCCAAAACGGATGGCGGTTCCACTTTCTTCGTTCCACTGAGGCCCTTTCAATTCCTCGCCTGAATAGGGATTCACAAAAGGAACCAGTGGATCGGGATAAAGACCGGGCGGTTCGGTAGTCCTCGGTGCAGAATTACGGACGGGTACTTCGATAACTCGATATAGACCGATCCCCTCCCTGGGAATTTCCTCATTCTTCTCGTTTTGCAATGGATCCAATGAAGCATGAACGCGCCGCAGAGGACTATCTTTGGCCATGATGGCGACCTGGAAGGATTCCGTCTCATTTTTCGCGCAGAATATTTCGGCGGTATCTGTTCCCTCGACAGAACCCGTTGAAAAAATGCGAACGGTACTGGGGACGGCTTTTAGTTGAACAGCCGAGTCTCCCCATCCCGAAAAAGAGAACAGGAAAAACGCTAACACGCAGAAAAATCTGATGATTCTGTCCATCATGTTCGTTCTCCAAAAAGATTTTGTATTGTAAATGCTTTTCGTAACAATTATTCGATGAAATCCCGTCCCGACCGATCCGGCGATTCCCAGCGGCGGTCTGAGGCGAATACCTTGACTTCATATGGTTTCAGGCGCGTTACCATTTGTCCCCGTTCAATCACAACCACCTCTTGGCCATAGAGTAATTCGAGTTTTTGAGCATTGATCGCATCCAATCCTTTTACCTCCACCCCCATATGAGCGCGATCGTCTTCGTTGATCAGCACTAACAGCCAATCGTTTTTCCATTGCCGATGTACCGATTTTACACCTCGCTCTTGAATGCCGTCATCGGGGAAATCGACTAGATTGATTGAAAGAGGTTGCTTGTTGGGAGCTGTCAGAAACGGTTGCAAGACAGCCAGTTCGCGCGTCAGCGCATAAATCGATTCACGGAACCGTTCCGATTTCAAATACGCGGAACCCCAATAGAGAATCCCCTTCGCTCCATGTGCGATCGCATCGTAGGCCATGAAACGCGATTCGAAAAAAGTGGGATAGGCCGTCTCTTGAACTCCGTAATATTCTCCCAACTCGCTCCAGGCAAACGCCTGCAAAACCATCCATACCGGTCTTCCCTGCCCGGTTTGCATCCAGCGATCCGTCGCCATCCCCACGCGATGAATCGGGCGGTTTTCCTTTTTAACCGGGTAGTAATCGCAGCCGGTGATATCCACAAAAGGTAGATATTGGCGGACATAGAATAGATCGCTCTCCACGGCTTCATTGATCCAGACCGGCCGTTTGGAAAGATCGAGTTTCCGAACCATCGCCACCGCTTCGCGCATCTGGGGAATGATAATTTCTGCCTGACGATGCGCGTAATCGAGTGCATTTTCGGTCTGCTTCCACCATTCTCCGGGGATTTTATGAATGCCCCGGGTTTTATAAAGCATGCTGGCGGCGGTGAAATTCCAAACGATTTCGTCCGGCCCTTCCCACACGGCCAGGGCGGGATGATCCTGAATGGAGCGCACGAATTCCTCCAGATCGCGGGTGGCGCCATTCTGCAAAGGCAAAGGAACCACCCCCATCAATCCTACGGATGACGCCCGATCCAAATCTTCGCGGGAATGGCAATGAACCAGATTGATACCCGCATTGGCCATACGTTGGATAGATTCGATCTCCTGTGGATGTTCGTAAAATCCAAGAGGGAATAAAATCCTATCCCCCTTGTGGATCAATCCGTCGGTCTGCCCGAATGCGATACTCGAAAGACAAAGAATCACAATGGATATTTCAATACACTTAAACATTCCCATTCTCCTCATTTTGAAATGATCCGTAAAAGCATACTATTTCGATTCAAGCAGGTATTCGTAGACATGAACGCCGTACCCTTCGAATTCGTCATAGAATTTGCCATCTGTAACGGGAACGGTACGGTTCTCTCCGAGAACGTTGAGGGAACCGGCACCAGCCAATTCGAGCGGGAGTTCCATAAAATCCACGGCAGCCGGATCCATGCCGGTATTGGATGCAATCAGATAGATACCCTTTCCGGTTTTTCGCCCCAGAATTTCTACCCCGGCCGCAATGCTCGAGCCTCTTTCATAATACCGAAGCGCGGGCTTTTGTGTCAGTTCTTTTCCCAGAATAACCGGCGTCATCTCTCGAATTTCGTTGAGTACGTTCGAAATATCCTGAATAAAGGGGCAATCTTTGGGAACATAACTCAATCCCCAATAGAGAATTCCTCTCGCTCCATGCGTAATGGCGTTATAGGCCATGAATCGGCTTTCGAAATAGGATGGATAGCGAACCAGGCGGCTTTCCGCTTCCTCTCCCCGGAGCGCTTCCCAGGCGAAACCCTGCAAAACCACAAAAACGGAATGGTTTGAAGAGGCCACGGCCTTCATTTTCTCGACATATTCACCCACGCAGCTGATGGTTTGATTGGGGAAATCGCCATGCCGTCCTTCAGGAGTAATGGCATACATCGGTTTCATTCCGAGAGGAATCACCGGGTAGATATCCACACAGACGATATCGCAGGCGGGATTATAGGCTTGCAGCGTTTCGATGGTATTGCGCGGGGCGTGGTTTAAATAAACCGGATGACGATCGTCCAAAGAACGGAGGAAACGATATCCCTTTTCCAAACCACTGGCCGTGGCGCGGGATTGAGAGGGAAACCGGTCGGTCCAAGCGGGTTCGTCCATACTTTCCCAGAACAATAAGGCGTCATGTCCACTGAATTGTTGAATAATTTTTTCCACGTGGGCTTGTTTTTGTTTTATATCTCCCGATTCAAAATCCAAATCGGAACCGAATGAATACCATACCTGTAGTCCGGCGTTCTGAGCGGATTCCCAGTCATCCGCATTGGAAGAAACCTGAACCAGATTGAAACCCATCGCTCTCCCTTCCGCAAATGTCATTTCTTTGGGTAAGGCATAAGCGCCGATCGCAAACAGGGGTTTTCCATCCGTTTCCAAAAAGCGATCTGTACCAATACGAATCCGATTCTCTTCCCCATTCGAAACCGCAGCGATCCAGAGATTCAACAAGAGACCAATTAAAAAAAGCCGAAACGAAGCATTCATGAATGACGATCCTTTCCCTCTCTTCGATTATGAGATTTCCCCATGAATCGTGAAACCATAAGGCCAGGCATTCTCTTCGATCATAACCACGTAATAGAAGGAATTCAATCAAAGCTTCCAACAACAGATTTCCGTTCAAGAAAGCCGCACAGAAATATTTTGGGATTTATTGTTGACAAACGGGTAATAACAATGGGAGAATAAGCGTATTCAACTTGGTTCTATTATTCCTATCGGTTCATTGTTATTGCGCTTCTATATTCCGATCTTCCACCAGCGGCGATTCACCATTCAGTACATGTCATTTCCATCAAGTCCGACGAAAGAAAGTCCGGTTATAGACCAGCCTATTAGAAAAAGGAGGAAAAAACATGACTCAAAAGATTCTGCATTCCATCATGATTGGGAGCGGTCTGTTTCTTCTACTGACCGTAAGCAGTATAGCGTTTGCCCAGGATACACTGCCCGGCCTGCCGGAAGACAACGGGCTTACGCCCGTGACACAACGGATTTTTATCAATCTTCCGGATACAAAAAACAATGGCAATACGGAAAGCCTGGGGGTTGCGATCGCGAAAAACGGGAATGTGATCGTCGGCTGGGAAGACGACGGCGAAGGCGCACTGAACGATCTAGAAGCAGTCTGGACGCTCTTCGACTCAACCGGCAAATGGATCACACCGGAAACCACGGTCAGCGGCGACGGACAGACCGGGACATCCCGCTTCCTCGCCTATTTTCGGAGCGATGGCTCGGCGGTAACGGGGTATACGGCCTGGGGTCCGAAAATCAAAGCAAATCTGTTTGGCGATGGGATCGGGATGGGTGCAACCGCCTTCTCTCTGGGACTCGAAATTGCCGAATTGGGTGATATCAATCTGGATGAAGGAGGCGGAGGCGATTTCCCGGCAGTACAGTTGTTGACGAACGATGGAAAACCGATCGCCGCCGTTTCGGGTGTATCCGATGAAGCGGCGGAACCCGCAGGCGATATCCGCATCGGCGACTGGGATTATCTGTCCAACGGAAACATCGTCATTGTGGGTGAAAGCCGGCAGGAATTCGATTTGACGGATGTCTATGGAGGCGCCAACACTGGGAAACATGCCATCTACCGGATTGTCGATCAAACCGGCAAGGAAGTCCGTCCCGTGGGGCTGGTTAGTGAAACAAAGGATGCCAACGAGATTTGGCATGGAGTCGGTGTCACGAAAAACGGTTTCGCCGTCCGCTTTGCTCAGGGAGGTCGAACGATTGTCCGTTGTTTTGACAATAATGGGGATCCGATTACAGGCAACCTCGATATCGGAACCGTGTCCGGACAGGAAGGCGCGGCCAGCGGCGGGCGCGGCGATGGAACCGGATTTCACGGTAACGGCGTAGACACTTACGCCATTACTACATCTGCCGACGGCAATGGAGACGGAGCCAAGGAAGTATATCTGACCGTCTTGAACGCGGATGGATCGCACCGGTTCACCCGAATTGCTTCCGACGATTTTGAGTTTTCCAATAACGACCGCGTCGATTGTGCCATCGATCCTTCGGGAAGAATTATTGTCGTTTTTTCGGATAACGACATAACCGGTCGCGCGTTTCAGCTAATACAGGCTCGGTTATTCGATGCAACCGGCGCACCGATGAGCAAGACATTCTTTGTGACGGCGGAAGAAACGCTGGATACGGCTGTGGCGGAATCCCGGCGTCCCCGGGTCGCCTGGCGCGATAATAAAATCGCGATTGTGTGGGAGAGCAAGAACAGCGATGCTTCCGACCTTAACGTGGTTGCGTTTCGGCTATTCCAAATTGCCGGATCGACGGATGTCGAATCTTTTATGCTGTATGACTGAATAAACCAGGCCATTCAATCTCCGGCCACTAGGGGGCGCTTATCTAAAGCGCCCCTTTTGTTTTGGTGACTGAAATCATGAAGAGAGTGAAGCATCAATAATATTTTGGCGATCCATCGTGACCGGCTTATCCTTCGCAAGGCTTTTTATGGTAGGATTGGAAACCACTGCTAGGAGGATCGATCATGCACAGAATTAAAATCCACACGTTTCTTTTTTTCTATCTATCTTTCTGTATACTCGGCACTTCTGCCTGGTGCAACGTCCGCACATGGGAAGGAACCCTGACGATTCCCACTTATCCCTGGAAAGAAGACACCAATCCGAAATTCTTCGCCCTGGAAAATAGCATTATCTATCCATACACCATGCAGGATCATGTATCGACAAAAAAAGAAGACCGCGTTTATAAAGCCATTTTTCTGGAAAATGAATATCTCAAGGTCACCTGTCTTCCGGAGTTGGCGGGACGCATCTATTCCGTCTTGGATAAGACGACCGGTGAAGAGATGTTTCATAAAAACAGCGTGGTGAAACCGGGGATGATCGCCATGCGTGGGGCTTGGATTACCGGAGGTATCGAATGGAATACCGGACCCCATATACACAGTGTCACCATTGTCGATCCCGTTAACGTCACAACCCGCGCTAATCGGGATGGATCGTCGACGCTGGCTATCAGCAATACGGAACAGATATTCCGCACCCGGTGGACAGTCTTCCTGACCCTGCATCCCGGTAAAACCTATCTGGACGAACGCATCGCCATAGCCAATCCCACCGATTTCGTGCATCCCTATTACTTTTGGAACTGTACGGCCTTTTTCTGTTTACCGGGTACACGATTCATTTATCCCATGACGTTAGGGACAGATCACAATGGAACCCGTTTCTTCTCGTGGCCTATCCATGAAGAAAAAGACCTGACCTGGTTGAAAAACTACGATGAACCCACATCGGTTTTTGCCCACGATTGCGTCTTCGATTTCTTTGGTGCGTACGACACCGGATTGGATCGAGGAATCGTTCAATATGCCAATCATCACGAATTGATCGGAAAAAAAGCCTGGACTTGGGGACAATCGGACGATGGACTGGTCAGCCAGCGCAACCTTCATGAAAAGGACGAACAATACATCGAAGTCCAAAGCGGCCCGTTACGGACACAGGCCGATTATGGCCTATTAAGACCTCGTGAAATCATCCAATGGAGAGAATGGTGGTATCCCATTCACGGGCTGGGGGATGGATTCGAATACGCAACCCGAGACCTGGCCGTGCAGCGCCATAACAACCTGGGGCGCCAGGAGTTTCGTTTGCTGGCAACGGGGACTTTTAAGCAGGCGAGAATTACTTTGCGAAATCATCAAACCACACTGCTGGATGAAACAGCCGACCTCTCCCCGCTCGAACCAACCGTCGTTTTTGTGCCAGGTTCGAAAGACGATTCGATGACAATAACGGTCTCACAACGGGATGGTTCTATTTTAGCCTCCTACGAATCGCCTCTGCCGATCCCCCTCCAAACTCCCAGCGAACCGGATTGGAAAGCCACGAAATCCGAATCGGAATTGAGTGTGGAGGAAATCTATCTGAAAGGCCTGCTCTCCGACAAGCAAACGGACCGACTCCAGGCTCGGCAATGGTACGAGAAA
>CAZFOX010000124.1:0-10122 GCA_964520565.1 uncultured bacterium
GTCATTTCTATCTAGTAAAAGGCCAAACTCCAGGCCCAGGCCAACGGCCTGGGTAAGAAGTAAAAAAAGATCGTAAGCCCTGTAGGGGCGAAATAATGTCTCCGATATTCTATGTACGGATAAAGGATTACCCTCATTCAAATAATAAGTAATGTAAGGTGGGTAGCCGGGGTGCCAAAGGCAGTGTATTTTCTGCCTTTGATACTCCTTCTCGAAAAGCGAGGTAGGGTGGGTAGCGTTTTCCTGCCCACCAAAACCACTGACATGTTAACGGCCACGTAGTTAAAGCCGGATGTTATTATAGCGAAGTGAATAAAATAAAGCGCCGCGTATCCCATCAAAAACCACCGCATGGAGACCGTCCATGACCGCGATTCACAAAACCGCCCTCGCCATATTCCTTCTCCTGCCATGCCCCAGATCGGCGGCCATGCCAATGCACAACTCAAACAGCTGATCCGGGAAGGCGCGCTGAATCCGCTCGGCCCCGAGGACGTCCGCGACACGGTCGATTCCTCCATCGCCATCGCCGATGACAAGAACAATCTCCAAGTGATGCAATCCCGGCGGAACCGCTGGACGGACGAAAACGTAAGCAAGATCGCCGACTCGCTGGACGCGTACCTGCAGCGCTACAATATCCAGATCGACGCCCGCAAACAGCCGCTCTTCCGGGAGCACGTCCAAAAATACGCCGCCTTCAAAACGGCGATATTCTCCTCGCTCCCCCCCTCGGACGATCTTGCCCGGATCGTCGCCGGACAGATCGCGCGGGGAATCCGCTGGGCCAACCGCCCGGACGTCGAGTACCCCAACGAAACCCAGCGCCGGAAGGCCAAAGACCAGATTCGGCAGGTGCTGAGTGAACTGGCGGACACCCTCCAAACCCTGAAAGAGCAAAGATACCCAAATGGAACAGGCATCCCGCCTGCCAGCGGGGGGAGAGAGAAGGGCGATGGGGATAAGGCGGCTCGGTAGAACCTCTCCCTCTCGTCCATTGGTTTGGTGATCCGAATCCGGCCCTCACCTTTTAAAGCCCTATCGGTCGATAAAGATAACCGTGAGGTACCTCTCCCGGAAGACGCGGGAGTGGTTGATTTACAGGCAAGGACACCTGCTCTACCTTCGTTTTTCTACGAGGGGGGATGGATTACGTACTTTTATTCCTCGCCGGGAGGAGTTTCCAGCGCGCCGGGCGAAAGGATTTCAGAGACGATAGCGGAAGCACGTTCCACATCTTCCTCCAAAACCAAGATTTGCGATCCGCTGTTCAATTCGGTCGATTGCAGGTAATCGAGAACTTCGTGAGGGTGTACCGCGAAATCGATCCCTGCGTCTTTCAGGGCGCCTTCTATCATGGACTGTTCGACCTGATCTTCCGACGTATAGACAACCACCAGATTCTCATTTTGTTTGTCCATCGGTTTCGCTCCCGGGGAGGTTTTCTCTTATTATACCATCACCGGCTCCTTTTCTTTTGAAAATCTTCCACGAGCGTATTCCATCACTCCATTCTCATCCCACTTTGCGGCTATACTCGAAGTATTCAAATAACCCTCTGCAGAGCCTTTCTATATGCCACCCATTCGCGCCCTTTTTTTGGATATGGACAACACTCTCACCGACGATTCGGGGAGTATACGCCAATCATTGTTGCAGGTGATGCCTTTGATTTCCCGGCGTTATCCCGAACTGACAGATGAGAACGTCTATGCGACCTTCCGCCGGATCAACAACTGGCATTGGGAGAATTACGACGAATCTCCCATCGCCGCATTACAAAGTTCCATCGACGTACGCGCCTACATTGCCGAGGAGACGCTGGAGGCGCTCGGACACTCCGACCGGGAACTGGCGCGCGAACTGGCGGTAGCGTTTCAAGAAGCTCGGCGTAAAACCTACACCTGCTATGAGGATACCATTCCCGTACTGAACGCCCTCCGGGGTCAGGTTAAACTGGCGTTGATCACCAACGGCAATACCGAGATGCAGCGGGAGAAAATCGTACGTTGCCAGTTGGAACCGCTGATGGATGCGATTTTTATCGCCCAGGAAGCGGGCGTATCCAAGCCCTCGCCACTTTTGTTTCAAATGGCGCTGGAGGCTGTCGAGACCGCTCCGGATGAGACCCTGATGGTCGGCGACAATCCGGCAAAGGACATTGTGGGCGCTCAGTCGGCGGGATTGGTCACAGCCTGGATACGCCGCAATGGAAGAGAGGCCGACGCACCCGGCCTTCGCCCCGATTACGTGGTACGCACGATGCACGAGGTGCGGGAGATCGTAAACCGGCATGGCCGCTAATTCGACATCCTCCGCCAAACGATCCTGGACGATCGGCCTGGTCTGCGTTCTGGGCGCGCAGTTTCTCTTTGGGACCACATTCGCTTTCAACAAATATGTCATCAGTCAAAACGTCGATCCGGTGCTGATGGGATTCAACCGTGCCTGGATCGCCGCACTCTGCCTGTTCCCATTCTATTGGCGGCATCGAGGACGAACGAAATGGTCTTTTCAGGAATGGCGTCTGGTGGCCTTTGTTGGATTGGTTGCGACGGCCGGGGCCATGATTCTCGAATACATGGGGACGCAATATACCACTGCGTCCAACGTATCTCTGATCATCTCCACCGAATCGGTGTTGGCCATCTTTCTCGCCGTTCTCATTCTCAAAGAACGTCTGCGGCTATCCACCATTGTGGGCGGCCTGGGGGCGATTGTGGGAATGGCCATCGTTTTATGGGAGGATATTCGAGCGTTTCAGGTTCATGGCGGGAGCAATCTGCTCGGCGATTTTCTAGCGCTTCTGTCGGTGTTTCTCTGGTGCATGTATACCATTAACGGCAAGCGAATCCTCGCGCACTCGGAGCCGCTGACCGCTCACTTTTTCATTACGCTGTTCAGTTGTATCACCTTGGGTTTGGTGTCCTGGTGGCGCGGTTCCTGGGGTCAGCTCCTGACGATGTCTCCGACGGCCTGGCTCGGTACATTGTATTTGGGAAGCGTCTGCTCGGGATTTGCCCACTGGCTCTACTTCCAGGCGCTGAAACGCCTGCCCGCGTCGCTGGTTTCAATCACTCTTACCTTATTGCCCGTATTCGGGGTAGCGTTTTCCATTATCCTGCTCGGAGAGAAACTTTCCCTGCATCAAGCCGTCGGAGGACTGGCGATCGCCATCGGCGTCGGATACGCCGTCTGGCCGGAAGAAGAAAAACTCCCCATCCCCGAAGAAGCCCCGCCGGGAGTGTGAATGCTTGATTCTTTCAAAGCGATTCCACGAGTTTCTCTTCCACCAGTTTTTGGATACTGTTTACCAGGACATTAAAACTATGGGATTTGTTGTTGCGAAGATCGAGATAAGGCGCAATACAACGAGAACCCGCTACTTTCTGGTAGAGGCCATTTGAAAGTTTTTTTAATTCCTCGGATGGGTTGCTAATTCGATCGGGATCCCGATATAGTGATTTGTTTTGTTTCTTAATAAGCCCAGCGATGTCGAGTCCTTGTTCTACCGCCGCTAGATCGCCCAGGTAGAAACTTTCCAACTCGCGGCAGGCGATTCGCACAACAACTGAAGATGGGTGCCTCGCCTTCTGGCATAAACTGAGTAATTTTTGTTTAATTTTTTTGCAATTGCCGGAATCCTGATCCCGCATGATGAGGAATGAACAATGAGGAACTCTCCAGGCGCGAAGTATACGTGGCATTCGTCTTTCTAAATCTTGTTTCCCTTCAAAAACATGAAATTTCGCCTGAATAGATTCCGGAAGAATTTTCGGCAAGATTCCTTTTAGCATCTCTTCCGCGGATGGTTCTTCCAGAAAGAAAACCAGAATTTTCATTGAGGATCAACCTCCGGAAAGAATCCCTGTTTCCAAAGGTATCCCATTTGATCGCCCTCTCTCATGAAAGCTACGATTTGGTCGTTCTTACTAGCATTATGGATTTGGGTATATCCGTTCTTTTTCACGAGCCAAAAAACTTCTTCAACACGAGTCGCATTCAATAAATCCGGAGAATGAGTGGATACAAAAACTTGACTGCCACGACCTGCATACGCGCGAAACTCTTCCGCCAGTTCCCAGAGCAACTTGGGGTAGAGTTGATTCTCCGGTTCTTCTATGCAGAGTAATGGATGGGGAGAAGGATCGTACAACAACGTCAGATAAGCCAGCATCTTGATTGTGCCGTCCGATACGTATCTCGCTAAAAATGGATCTTCAAAGGAACCGTCTTGAAATTTTAACAATACCCTCCCCTCTTCAGTTGTTTTAGAATCGACATGGGATATTCCCGGTATCCGCATTTTTAAAAGTTGGAGTATTTTTTCAAATCGATCCCGGTGATGGTTATACAGATACTGAATAACCAAAGACAGATTTTCTCCCTCTCGGGAAAGGTGTTCGGCATAACCGGCTTCCTGCTCGGGCCGGGCCTTACTGATATGAAAGTCCGATATATGCCAGTTTTCGATCAGATTGCCAAGCGCCACAACCGCTGGAAATCTTTCAAACTGGGCAAGACCTTTTATTGCCAAAATATCTATAGACTTGAGTATCTGTTCTTCTCTTCGTAATTCCTTAATATCCTTCACTTGATCCAATTCATTGGTGACCGCCGTTCCTTGTCCCTTGGTGAAATCCAGAAAGTGCCATGGTTGCCCTTTACTGCCACGGCGGTATTTTAGAATCTCCCGCTCGACGAATGCTCGATTGTTTTCTTCATTGATAGATAAGCAATATGTTATTAGCGGATCGGAAGATTTATCTCGAAATTTGAGTTCGATTTCGATTGGCCCTGTGGAATTACGGCTGCGGACTTCTTGGAATCCACGGCTACCACCCAATTTGCTCAAGGCGGTATTGACATTGCTGGTCATGGCATCGCGTAAGAATCCGAAAACACTGAATAGCGTGCTTTTACCCGTGCCATTCGCACCGACGAATACGCAGAAATTGGGTAGGCTGGAAATTTCAACTTCCTTGAAAGCCTTAAAATTCTTCAGCCTAATCGATTCGATTTTCATACGTCACCTTTCAAGAATCGAGTTATCCTTTTATATGGACTGCTTCCATTACTCCATGTACATCATACACCACCTCATTCTCCAGCGTAAACGGTACGTTTCCTTACCTCGTTTCATGCCGGGATGCAGAGAAGTGCAGCGCGATGCAATTCGCCGGGAGGATGACGGCAAGCCAGCTGATATCCACTTGGCAATAGTGCGGTAGAGTGGATACAAAATGCAGATTTTGTTTCAAAGACACTGCGTATTCATGAAAACGGGGCGCGGCTTCGGCCGCGCCCCGTTGGCAGTACCAAAAAGCGGATGGGAAATGATTACGCACCCGGAACCGGAATGGGATCGGGAGGCATTGGTTTATCCCAGGACATGTTTTTGGGGAAGATATCGAGGTCCATGGCGAGGGCTTGATCCCAGGTCAGTTTCTGGCCGGTATAGGCTGCCATGCGTCCCATAATGGCCGTGAAAACGCTTTCGGCAACCTGCATGGCCTCGTTGAGATAAGGCCCGTCGCCGGTGATACTGGCTTGCAGATCGGCGTGTTCCTGAACGTAGGGATTCTGGCCGCCGGAGCCCATATCTTCGCAACTGCTGATGTATCCATTGGGGCCTTTCTTGGTTCCGAAGATTTTTTCGGAGACTTCGCCGTAGGATTTTTCCCAATGGCGGCTGAAGCTCATGACATGCACGTCGTTGGGATAAATGTAATCGCAGGAGAAGTTATCCCAGATATTACCGTATTTTTCGATTTTGGGTTTCCAGGCGCGTCCCCCAGAGGCGATCACGGCTTCGGGATGGGATTGGAACACCCAGTTCATAATATCGAGATTGTGGACGTGCTGTTCGACGATATTGTCGCCGCAAATCCAGCAGAAGTTATACCAGTTGTACAGCTGGTATTCGAGATCGCTCATACCCGGCTTACGGTCGCGAGCGTGGGGTAGAGTTCCATCCCAGTACGCGCGTCCGGCGACGATATCGCCCAGAACGCCGTCGTGAATTTTCTGGATGGTTTCCACATACTTCTTCTCGTGGCGGCGCTGAGTTCCAGCCACGACGTGCAGCTTCATTTCTTCCGATTTTTTGGCGGCGGCCATGAAGCGGCGCGTTCCCGCCGGGTCAACCGCGACGGGTTTTTCGCAGAAGCAATTCTTTTTCGAAGCCACCACCGCTTCGAAATGTATGGGGCGGAATCCCGGAGGCGTGGCGAGGATCACGTAATCGAGATCCATCTCCAGCAGTTTCTTATAGCCATCCAGATCCCAGAAGATGCAATCGTCGGTGACCTTGATGTTTTCGGCCAGGTTTTCATTCTTCCGCAAACCTTCCACGGCGCCTTTCACGGTCTTTTCAAATACGTCGCACGCCGCCACCAGTTGGATCTGGCCGTTCGCCTGAATGGCGTTTTCCACGGCTCCCGTTCCACGGCCGCCGCAGCCGATCACACCGATTTTCATGGGAGCGGCCGCCGCCTGTGCGTTTCTCAGAATGCTGAATCCCGCCATCGCGGAAGCGCCCAATGCCGTCCGTCTGCCAAATTCTCTGCGCGATAATTCTCTTCTCGTCTCGTTGCTCATACTTCCTGCTCCTTTAATCGTCCATTCGAAAATGGGAATCGCTCGATCAGATTCCGCCGCCGGTCTCTCCCATCCCGAATCTCGAAAACGAGACAGGCGGCAAACCCCAATGGGTTCCTCCCCCCAAGGAGGGGTGAATGATTCCATTCCGCGTGCGGCGCACCGGAAGGAATTGTCTCCACCCGGCCCGGAAACGCACCGATCCCCTGCACCCCTGGGGTAATTAAAGTTACCATACACCTGTACCCAATTAAAGGTGCTTGCGCCAAACCGTCACCCGCATTCCCCACCGAAACGCTCGATTCTTTTTCTGGATCGGAAATCCCTTGACATCCGTTCACGGTTCTCCATAGTATCCCCAGAGCGGCTGTCTTATACGAAGGCCGTACCTGAATAACCGGCGTTCCGAAAGGACGATCGACATGCCCAAGATTGATATCCGCCGGGCGTCCAGAGCCGATCTGGATTGCGTTACCCGTCTTTGGCTGGAGATGATGGAATACCATCTCACGCTCGATCCTCGATTCGAACTTTCACACGATTCAGACGAAGCGTACCGGGAATATTTAAATACAATCTTCGACAACTACGACTACGCAATTTTTGTCGCCGAAGCGGATGGTATCGTAGTGGGATACACAATCGGAATGATACTCTCCAATCCAGCGGTTTTCTCGCTCGCCCGATATGGCTTCATCGCGGAAATGATGGTCACTGCGGATCAGCAGCGAAATGGTATCGGTCATCTCCTGTGGACACACGTCCGGCGATGGTTTTATCGGCGGGGGATCGCCGTCATACAATTGAACGTCTCGCCACACAACCAGCGGGGATACAACTTTTGGAAACGCGTGGGTTGCACGGAATTTCTGCACATCATGTGGCACACCATTCCCAAAGACATTTAAACGCCCGCGAAGGCCGACGAAAGAATTTTTCCATGCCGAGCTCGATCGAAACCGCCCGCACCCTCTTTGAAATCGCGCGCCCCCGCCAGTGGGTGAAAAACGGATTCGTCTTCGCCCCGTTGATTTTCGCCAAGGAATTTACTCATTGGCCCTCGCTGCAGACCACCTTTCTGGCGTTTGTTTATTTTTGCCTTTTTTCCTCGTGCATTTACACGATCAACGATATTGCCGATTTGCATCGCGACCGCCTTCATCCCCAGAAACGCAACCGTCCCCTACCGTCGGGACGGCTGACGGTTTCCACCGCCTGGCTGGCGGGACTGAGTTTATTTGCGCTGGCCTTCGCCGGATCGGCGTTTCTTTCGTGGCGTTTTACCGGCATCGGTTGTATTTATATGGCCATCCACCTGTTGTATTCCTTCTGGGGAAAATCGGTGGTGATTCTGGACGGCATGATGGTCGCTTCGGGATTCGTGTTACGCACCTATGCGGGCGCTGTGGTGATCGACGTGAATTTTTCCGATTGGCTCTACATCTGCGCGCTTTTCGTCTCTCTGTTTCTCGCCTACAGCAAGCGCCGCCACGAGATCATTCTTCTGGGCGAAGAAGACGCCCACAACCACCGCGCGATCCTGCAGGAATACTCCACACCCCTGCTGGATCACATCATCACCATCGTCACGGCGGCAACACTGGTCACTTATTCGCTATACTGCATCGACACCACGCATCCCATGGCGCGCCACACCGCAATCGCGCCAGCCGACCAGATAGCCGGAGACGCCGCCACGAACTACAATCCCCTGATGAAGTACACGATACCGTTTGTCATCTACGGTGTCTTTCGTTACCTGTATCTCGTTTACCGGAAAGAAGAGGGAGGAAATCCCACCGAACTGCTCCTCTCCGACCGCCCTTTGATCGTCAACGGACTATTGTGGCTGGGAACGGTTTTCGGGGCTTTGTATTTTGGTGAATAAATGATAAAAAGTTTTGAAATCAGCTATTGACATGCGTACGCTTGCGTGTAATGTACCGAGCTGAAAGAGGCAGTTGAATATTGGAGAGAGGGATATCCCTCAAGCACGAAATTCTCGAGCACGAAATAATTGAGGAGCACGGCCATGGGAACAAATCATCCGTGGGTTGAGAAATTGAATTGGACATCCGGCAAAGGGATTGCGATTGGATTACCCGAACAAGGGCAGCTGATACTGCTTATTCAGGACGGACAAGGCCACATTCGCCCTTGCATCTTGTCTCTGTTAGACATCCGCGAGGAATCCCGATTTTCTTCCGGCGATCCCAAATTGTTCGGTTGGGACGACGAATCGAGTTTTGAAGAAGATGAGCCGGAAGATTTCGAGGAAGAAGACGATCTGGTCGACGACGATCTTTTCGACGACGATGAGGAAGAGGACGATTTCGACGACGACTTCGACGACCTGGAAGAGGAAGAAGACGATTTCGACGACGACTTCGACGATATTGAAATCGATCAGGAAGAAGAAGATTTTTAAGCTCGCCGAATCCGATTCATGAACAGTACTGCTTCGGAACGTTCTCCAAGGCGCGATATCCACATGCACCGGGGATAAGCGAGTGAGTGTGGCTGGATTCTTCGGCGTTCGGTTTGTACTTTAGCGAAGCGATATTCTTTGCGTTCCCAGCCGGTTCGTTTGAAAGGAAGATTCAAGCGATTACTGCGAATTCTATCGTAACCGATTCAAACGGAGAGTTCATCGAGTTCGCCCAAACGGCATAAAAGCTCTTCCGCGATCTTGATGCTGTAATTCATCCCGCGATCTTCCGGGTAGATCTGCACCATATTGCAAAGAAAAAGGCCTTCCAGCGG
This sequence comes from uncultured bacterium, assembly GCA_964520565.1. Taxonomy (GTDB): domain Bacteria; phylum Hinthialibacterota; class Hinthialibacteria; order Hinthialibacterales; family Hinthialibacteraceae; genus CAZFOX01. The sequence continues at coordinate 9,364 of CAZFOX010000124.1, forward strand.
AGTATCGCAGGAAGGTTTTTTTTGCGAATAGTGAAGCCCAACGACAGGCTGAGCGAAATCCGCCCGGGACAGCGTGGCGCTGGAAATCCAATCCCGGTTCAATGCGGGAAACAGGCGCTGCAGATGGGAAACAAACAGTTCCTGGATTTCGGGAATCCGCATCGAATAAAGGGGATGATCCGCGCTCAAATAGCGGGACAGGTAGAGAGGGATCGCCTCTCCATAATCGGGGTCTCGGAACAGGCGGGTGTGTTCGATCACCGCCACGAAAGGCGATTGGGGATCGGTAACGTTCAGCCAATAATAGGGCGATATGGAGTGCTTTAATCCCAGCACCAGAGTGATATTCGCCTGGTAGGGAATCTGGGAGATGGAACGCTTGTATTCTTCGGGCAGCGAGGGGACCATTTCGAGAAAACCGGGCACGCTGGGTGTCGCCAGAACGCGATCGAATTCGTCTTCCTGTCCCCGCCGGGTAGTCACGATAAGTCCGGATTCCGTCCGGCGAATCCCGGTCACCAGTTCCGACAGGCGCAGAACGCCTCCCTGCCGGACGATCTCGTCGCCCATGCGCTGAAACAACTGCCCCCAGCCATCTTTGAGATAACCCAGGCATTCGCCCGCTCCGCTTTTCGAGCGGGTTCCGCCGCGTAATTTGATCTTTCCCCAGAACCAGACGGCGGAGACTTCGCGATAGCGTTCGCCGAATTTTGAACGCAACAACGGCTCCCACAATACCCGGTAGGCGCTCTCGCCCAT
>CAZFOX010000125.1:0-9513 GCA_964520565.1 uncultured bacterium
CCTATCCCCCTCCCCTCCTTGAACTTATCCTCGTTTGGGCTCTGGAAGATCCGATGTACCGGGAAGTCAACAAGTTCGCCGATTGCCTGAAAAAACTGGGTGTCCGGAAAGGCGACCGGGTGGCTTTCTACATGCCCATGATTCCCGAACTGGCCATCGGGGTGCTGGCCTGTGCGCGGATCGGCGCGGTGCATTCCGTAGTATTCGGAGGATTCAGCCCCGATGCGCTACGCGACCGGATCAACGATGCCCAGGCCAAAGTATTGATCGTCGCCGATGGCGGATACCGCCGCGGTAATCTCCTTCCCCTCAAACATGACGCCGACCTGGCATTACGCGAAACGCCTTCCATCGAACATGTGGTCATCGTCAAACGCGGCGATTTTCCCCTGCATGTCAAGGAAGGGCGCGACCATTGGTATCATCGCCTGATGCAGGAAGCGGAGCCTTATTGCGAACCGGAGCCGATGGATGCCGAAGACCTTTTATTCATCCTCTACACCTCCGGAACCACCGGAAAACCCAAGGGAATCGTCCATACTACGGGTGGATATCTGACCGGTGCCTATGCCACCACCCGTTATGTATTCGACCTGAAAGCGGCGGATGTATTTTGGTGCACCGCCGATATCGGCTGGGTTACCGGTCATAGTTACGTCGTCTACGGGCCGATGCTGAATGGAGCGACACAGATTATGTACGAAGGTTCCCCCGATTGGCCGGATCGCGACCGATTCTGGGAACTGATCGAGAAATACGGCGTGACGGTCTTCTATACCGCCCCGACGGCCATTCGTTCATTCATGAAGTGGGGGATTGAATGGCCGGCCAAACACGATATGAGTACTCTGCGCCTTCTGGGAACCGTCGGCGAACCGATCAATCCGGAAGCCTGGATGTGGTATCACGAACACATCGGGCGTAAGAATTGCCCTATTGTGGATACCTGGTGGCAGACGGAAACCGGAAGCATTATGATTTCCTCCCTGCCCGGCGTCGTCCCGGCCAAGCCGGGTTCGGCCACCATTCCCTTTCCCGGCATCGAAATGGATATTCTCACCGAAGACGGCGAGCGGGTGGAAGAAGGCGGAGGGTATCTGGTGGTCAAATCGCCCTGGCCGTCCATGACGCGGGGCATTTACAACGACGCCGAACGATTCCAGCAGCAGTATTGGAGTAAGTATCCCTCGGTCTATTTCACCGGCGACGGAGCGAAACGGGATGAGGATGGATATTTCTGGGTGCTGGGACGGGTGGACGATGTCATTAACGTTTCCGGACACCGGATCTCTACTATGGAAGTGGAGAGTGCGCTGGTGGATCACCGGGCGGTGGCGGAGGCCGCCGTCATCGGTATCCATCACGATATCAAGGGACAGGCCATCGCCGCTTTCGCCACACTCAAGGAGGGATTCGCTCCCGATGCCAAACTATCAAGCCACCTGCGCGAACATGTGGCGCAGAAGATCGGATCGATCGCGAAACCCGATAAGATCGTCTTTTCGGCCGATCTCCCCAAAACGCGCAGCGGAAAGATCATGCGCCGCCTGTTGCGCGACATCGCCGAAGGCAAGGCGCTGGGCGATACCACCACCCTGGCCGATCCCTCCGTCCTGGAAAAACTGAAGCGGTGTTATGAGGAATAGGGTACGATGCAGATGGGGAGGTCTACGCTCCCAGTCATTACAACCTGGGAGTATGTCTACTTTGCTATTTGTGAGTGAAGCGGGAATCTCCCATCAAGATTAAAACAAAGCGGGATGCCTTTTTGAGGCATCCCGCGATTCGTTCGAATGGATCGAAATAAGGGCAAGCGCTTTGATCCAGTATCAATGCCCCATATTGGCGCTGGTCAGGTTGCCCGGCCCGGCGAAATAAATATCGCCCCGGCTCATCAAACCGTTGCTGGCGTTGAAAGTAAGACCGGCCGAGCTAAAATCCGCCTCCGGGCGGCCATCCGGTCCCTGCGAGGCAAAATAATACCGCGTGGATTGCGGCAGGGGGACGGCGTTGATGGCGGTGGTCAACCAGCCCCAGTGATCCAATCCCGGCTTGGCGATCCAGATATCGTATGTACGGTATTTCCAGGAACCGCCGGTCTGAACGACGGGACTGATGGGACCGATATCCTTATCGCCAAAAGGATCTTCGGGGAAACCGTTGATATACGCCACGGGGGTGGTCAACGCTTTCCAGCGGTTTTCCAGGGGGCTGTTGCCGCCGAATTTATTCACGGCAACCAGATCGATGTAGGGATAATCGTTGTTATCCAAACGATACATTTCAATCGCCATGCCATAGGAGCGCTGATCGCTCTCTACCCGCGCGATCTTGGCGCGTACCTGCGCGTTCAAAAAGTTAGGGACGGCGATGGCGGCCAGGATACCGATAATGGCGACGACGATCAAAAGCTCGATGAGGGTAAATCCGGAATGTCTCATAATTTTGTGCCTATCCTTTATAAAAAAATGTTATACACCGTTGGAAAAATTACATTCGGGCGACGTGCGGCGTCCCGTTTTGGGGCCGCGCCAGACGATATCGCCGCGGCTGACTAAACCGTTGGAGGATTGATAGAGAAAATTGGGTTTTCCGTTCTGGCAACTGTACCCGCGTTCGCTTCGGCACCCGCCCCAATCGTTGAGGGAATCCGGCCCCCAGGCGTTGATGCGGAACCATGCGCCCCACAGGCAATCCCAGTTGTAGTTCGTTCCATCCGCATCGACAAGCGTTAGATCGTACGCCGATCCCCAGTTCGAGGCGTCGACCGAATTAACCACAAAGAAAGGATCGTTGGGAATCGAGGAGATGTACGAAACCGGTGTCGTAAGGACGATCCACCGCAATACGTTGGGATGCTGGCCAAGATAAGGTGGATAGCGCCCCTTATCGACTCGATACATCTCCAACGCGGTCTCCAGGGTTTTCATATCGGAGACCGTTCGGGAAATCTTGGCGCGAATCTGCGCGTTCAAGAAGTTGGGGACTGCGATGGCCGCGAGGATACCGATGATAGCCACGACGATCAATAGCTCAATCAAAGTAAATGCCCAGCTTGTGGATTTCATTAACCTCTCCCTTCAAAACACAGATGCCATCAAAAAACACAAATATTCATGCAAGCAGAAATACTCTCCCAACAAAATTATCTTTGATTCCAGGTAGGGTTGTCAAGCAAAAAAAGATAAAAACTAAGAATCTCTTTTCCGCGATTCACTCATGAGACTCATTTAGAAAGATCTTCCTATACAAATTCACTCCTTGCCGGGTCTTTTCCTTCCGGCCCGGCTCCGGTAAGGTAGATGAAACCGGCCAATAAGCTGGTATGGGTATTAAGGTCAAACGCTTCACATAAAAGAAGGAGTATGGCAATGAGAAGAAAAGCATGTTGGATTGTTATTGGAATCGCGTTCTTGGCGGGAACCGCATTGGCGCAGGAACCGATTCGGATTCAAGGAAACTGGCAGGGCGAGTTCACTCATGCCGATTGGCAGAACCGCACCGTCCGTGCCCAGATCGTGGGCGAAAGTTGGACGGATTACCGGGTCGATTTGTATGTGGGAACTCCCGGTGAAAAAGAACAGAAAGGGATCGTGAAAGCGAAAACCGAAAAAGGGGTTCCCACGATGCAAGGCGACGTCGACCTGGGCGAGAAACTCGGCGGCGTTTTTACGCTGGAAGCCAAGTTCGTCAAGGGCGTTTTCGAGGGTACGCTGAAAAGCAAGAGCGGTGGTCCGGATGTTGCCTTTACGATGAAACGCGTTCTGCTCAAATCGCCCACTCTAGGGCAAAAGCCCCCCGAGGGCGCGATTGTGTTGATGCTGCCCGTCGGAGAAACGCCGGATCAACAGAGGGAGATTCGCCCCCGCCAGGCCGAGTTGTTCGATAAGGAATGGGACGTGCAGAAGCGATGGGGCGTGCATGGCGACGGTTCCATCGGCATGATGTCCAGCTCTATTGTCTCCCGGCAGGAATTCGGTGACGCGGAGTATCATATTGAATTTCAAACGCCGTACATGCCTACTGAGCGCGATCAGGGGCGGGGAAATAGCGGCGTTTATGTGCAAAATCGCTACGAAATCCAGGTGCTGGATAGTTTCACCGATGAGCCGCGCGACAACTGGTGCGGCGGGATTTACCAACAGGCGGTTCCTCTGACCAATCCCAGCCTGCCTCCCGGCGAGTGGCAGACCTACGATATCACCTTCAAAGCGCCCCGCTTCGACGCCAATGGAAAGAAAACCGAGAATGCACGACTGACGGTAAGATTCAACGGCGTTCTTATTCACGACAATCTGGAATTACGCCATCAGACCCCGGGCGGAGCCAATAATGAAGCGCCGAAAGGCCCCTTGCAGTTTCAGGATCACGGAAACAACGTTCTCTGGCAGAACGTGTGGGTAAAACCGTTGAATTAACGGGAATGAATTCGATGGGGGAGGAGCGCGCGTCCATCCGCTCCTCCCCCCGGAGAATAAACTTCGTTTCTCGTTGCCTCCGGCGAAGAAGAAAACCCCACTGTCCTTCTGGGAGAGAAGCGGGCTAAAAAGCCGCCGCCGGAGAAGACGCCGGAAATAAAATATGCTTGACAAAATGTCTTAAAATTGCGACAATATAAAAAAGGAAGATTTGTGCCTGAAACAGAATTACTTTTTTACCGAGAAGAAGACGGAACCGTTCCATTGGTGGATTGGTTCTATAGCATCCCCAGTAAAGCCGTTGTTAAATGCCGGGATCGAATGAAGAGGTTAAAAGAACTAGGCCACGAGATACGACGACCACACGCAGATTATTTGCGAGATGGAATTTACGAATTACGGGCATCACTGGAAGGCGTTCATTATCGAATGTTGGACTTTTTTCATGGAAATACCGCTGTAGTGATTTCTCATGGAATTGTAAAAGAACAACGAGTGCCTCCGAAGGAAATTGATCGAGCCATAGAGCGAAGAGAGAATTTTTTGAAGAACCCGAAACAACATACACACGAGGTGATTTAACTATGAGTAAGAGAAAACCGACCACTGACGGCGAAGAAATCATGCACCGTTTGTTTTTCGAAGATAAACCGGAGATGATGGCACTTTTGGAAGAGGAAAGAGCCAATGCAGATGTTGCACAACTCATTTATGATTTACGGCAAGAAGCCGGACTTACCCAGCAGGAATTAGCCGATTTAGTCGGAACGAGCCGGACGGTTATTACTCGGTTGGAAGATGCGGATTATGAAGGCCATTCTCTTTCCATGCTTCGCCGCGTAGCCGCCGCTCTTGATCGGAAAGTCCGCATTGAATTTGATCCCATAATACACAAATCGGCAGATTTACACCCCACCTATTGAACAGAATGACTTTTGATCCCATGAGCATAAAGAAGATTCGATACCAAACATTGGATGTATAGGTAGAAGAACGCTTCAAAGAACACTCGGAAGAAATAGAAGGGTTTCTGCAAGCAGTCCTCGAAGAATTGGAGAGGCGAGCGGAATCCGCACATCGGAAATCGATTACAATGCCTCGCCGATTTTCTGCAATGCCTCACCGATCGGATTCCCGGTTTTCACTTTCTTCAGCGATTCCTCGATTTCCGTGAATCCATTTTTGATCAGCGCCTGTGCGATTTCGGGATGTTCCAGGTACTCTTTTATACCCCAATTACGGACATCGAAGTAGTTATTTTCAAATCCAAATTTCTCTTTCTCCCTATATACATACCCTTTGTCGGTCTGAATGATGGTATGGCTGCCGACAAACCACGCGCCCGCGCCTGCTCCAACCAATACGACCAGCAGGACGATCCACAAAACCATGCGTTTTATCTTTTTCACGAGTCCCACTTTGCCTTTCCTTTCTTTCGAAGCATGATGTTCTCAGTCTATTCATGAAACGAATACCCGGAGAATTGGTTCTATTCCATGGTGAGGGCAGGCACGAGAGTTTTCCAGCCGGATTGTGGGCGGAGACACCCGCGCTCTCTAACCATCCTCTCCCGCTTCCTGCATTCACTTGCTTACGGAGGGATACTAGTTTAATGCCGTTGGATTTCCAGGAGGGCGAGGTTCCATCCAAGCCGGAGTTTGTCCGGCGCGGATTCGATTCCATCGCATCCCGCTACGACCGGTTGAACGATCTGATGACCGCCGGTCTTCACCGGCGCTGGAAACGGGAAGCCGTGCAACGGCTACGTCTAGAACCGGGTATGTGCGTACTCGATTTCTGCTCGGGAACCGGCGACCTGGCGTGGAGAGCGGGGGGATGCATCCAACCCGGCGGCCTCGTGGCGGCTCTCGATTTTTCTCCCCGGATGATCGATGCCGGGCGCGAACGCGGCCGGATGTATGATGTTGAATCCATTCTTTCCTGGATTCGCGGCGATGCCATGCAACTCCCGTTTGTGGATGCCTGTTTCGATGGGGCGATGGTTGGTTTTGGATTGCGCAACGTTGTATCGATCCCCGCAGTCTTGCGCGAGGTTTATCGGGTCTTACGTCCCGGCGGCCGGTTTGTTAATCTGGATACCGCTGAGTCGGAGTGGAAGGCGATCCAGCCCCTTTACCGGTTCTACATGAGCCGGATTGTACCCATGCTGGGGAAGTGGTTTGCCGGTTCGAGAGAGATGTATGCCTATCTCTCTTCATCGGCGGCGGTTTTTGAAACGCCGGAGCAATTAAACCAGCTATTACAGGAGACCGGCTGGATCGAAACCGGATTTGCCTACCGGCCGCGAATACTGGGCGGCGCGGCGTTGGTTTGGGGACGGAAACCGGAGTAGGGGCATTCCATGGAATCGGGTGTTTTTCAACAGAACATGGCGGTTCTTCGATCCACACGCCCCGCTGTGGCGGCGATGGTGGAAGCCGCTTGTCCCGATCCGAAACGTTACCGGCTGACCGTTTCATCCGCCGGGTTTCCCATACTGGAATATATCCAAGAAAATGGCCGCCCCTTATTATGGCATAGCCGTTATGAACCGCAGCGTGAAGCGGAGCACGAACTATCCGTTCTCGATCGTAACCAAATCTACTTTCCTCTGCTGGGAGGGATGGGATTGGGTTATAGCCTACGGGAATTGTGGGACAACCATCGTTCCGAGTTTTTCGATGCCGTTATTCTGGAACCCGATGTGAATGCGTTCCGCCTGGCGATGGAGAACATCCGCCTGGACGATATATTCGCCGATCCACGGCTGCACGTTCACCTGGGAACCGGCCTTCCGGAATGGATGGAAATGGTCAAACAGCTGATTCCCTCCTTAATGAGTTGTACACTGCGCTATCTTCCTCACCGTCCGACACAGACCGTTCATGCTGCGTACTTTCAAGCCGCGATCTCGATTTTGCAGCAACGCATCCAACTGGCGCAGGCCGAATTCGATCTGTTGATTCGCTCCGGGTTGCAAATCCAGCAGAATATGTGGCTCAATCTGCCCTCCATCGCTTCGTCGATCCCCTTAAATGGCGCGCACGGCCTTCTACAAGGGAAACCGGCGGTGGTGATTGCGGCGGGCCCATCGCTCGACAAGAATGTCGATCATCTGCGGGGGATGGAGGATTCACTGGCCTTGATCGCCGTGGATACCGCCTTCCGGACTCTTCAACAACGAGGGATCGTCCCGCATGTCGTCGTGACCACCGATCCGACCGAGTTGAACGCCCGGCATTTCGAGGGCGTGTCGCCCGATCCACGCACCATTCTGGCTTTCGATCCGGAAGTGCATCACGCCATTCCCGCCGCCTGGCCTTTCCGGAAGATGTTCCTCAATCTCGAAAAAGCCGCCTTCACCCGATGGATCGAGAGCGCGCTGGGGCCATTCGGGTATCTTCCCAAGGGCGGTTCCGTGGGGCATACCGCGTTTTATCTGGCGCGCGAACTGGGTGCGGATCCGATTCTCTTCGCAGGTTTGGATCTGGCATTCGATCCATACGGCGGCGCGACTCACACAACCGGTTCCGCTCTGTATCGCACCTACGATACCATTCCCCAGGGAGCCGCATCCGCCCTGTTGGGTTCCCGAATGGGTGCCGGGCCAATGCAAGAATCCATCGTCTGGGTTCCCGGAGCGATGGGGGGAAGCGTGCCCACCTCGCGCGTGATGGCGCTGTATATTCAGCAATTTGCCGAAGAGTTCGCGCGGACATCCGCCCGCCTGATCGATGCGACCGAAGGCGGTGCGCTCCTGGCGGGAACCGAAATCGTGTCTCTGCGCGATGCGATCCGGGCGGTATCCCGCCCGGGGATTGGCGCCCTCTTTGAGAGGCTTGCTCCAATCCCGCCAGCCGGCACGATTCAGACTGCCCTGCGTTCCATCGAAGAGGCTCTTGATTCTGCGCGCGTGCAGGCCGGACAAGGACTGGAACTTGCGCTTTACTTGACGGGCCGGATCGGGGAGGGAACAGCCCTGCGCGGTTGCCGGGAATGGATCGCCATGGAAGAGGCGTTTACGGCCATCTATCATTCCGAAGAGATTCGGATCGCTCTCGAACAATCGCTCTTTTCCGCTGTATACACGTTCATTCAAAAGGAGCGGGCGGAGCGGGTGGATTTACGAAGAGCCAAGTACGAACAATACTTCCGGGAGGTGCTGGATGTGCTGCCTCGCATGCGGGAGACCATCCAGCGCGCCGGAAAAGACATTCAAAATACAACGGGATTCAAAGGAACGGGAAAATGAAACGAATACGGACGAGCTTATACCTGCCTATCCTGGTATGGTTGTGGATCGCATGCCCGATCGCCCCCGCGAGCTGGGCTGCCGAAGAAAGCCATCCCCCGTACGATTCCAGCCGGTGGGAAAAAGACATTCAGGCATTCGAAGCGAAGGATAAAGAGAAACCGCCTGTGCCGGGGGGAATCCTTTTCGTCGGCAGTTCCAGTATCCGCTTGTGGGATACAGAGAAGAGTTTCCCCGGGATGGGGATCATCAACCGGGGATTCGGCGGATCGCAGATGGTGGATTCGGTCTATTACGCGCCCCGCATCGTGCTGCCCTATCGCCCGAAAATCATCGTGGTTTATGCCGGCGACAACGACATCCAATCGGGGAAAACGCCGGAGGCGGTGTCGAAGGACTTTCAGCAATTCGTGAAGATCGTCCATCAAACGCTTCCCGAAACGCGTATTATCTATATCGCCATCAAGCCCAGCATCAGCCGGTGGGACAAGGTCGACCGCATGCGCGAGGCCAACCGCGCGATTCGGAAGTTCGCGGAAGCCACCGAGGGAGTGGAGTTTGCCGATATCGACACGCCGATGATCGGCGAGGACGGCCGTCCGCGGCCATCGCTCTTCCGGGATGACGGGCTGCATCTGAATGAAGAAGGCTACGCATTGTGGACGAAGATACTTCGTCCTTCTATCGTTCCCGATCGGAAACCGGACTAAGTAGAAAGAAACGATTCGAGCCAGGAACGGGAGCGATTCCTGGCTCGAAATAATAATACAAACTTAATATTAAATATTTATTTCAACCGCGCTTGCAGGCGAGCGAGTTGAGCGCTCATTCGGGGAGGCAACC
>CAZFOX010000125.1:9523-9892 GCA_964520565.1 uncultured bacterium
GCGAAATACGCTTCCACGTCCGGCAGTTCGGCTTTCCAGGCTTCTGAATCGACGCGAAGCAGTTCCCGGATATTTTCCGGGGAGACGTCCAATCCATCGATATCGAGGCTACCGTCGGCGGGGATCATACCGATGGGTGTTTCGATGGCCTGCGCCTTGCCCTCGATTCGTTCGCACATCCATTTCAGGACGCGGCTATTTTCGCCGAATCCCGGCCAGATGAACTTGCCGTTACTGTCTTTACGGAACCAGTTGACGTAGAAGATTTGCGGGGCTTTCCCGCCGAGACGATCTCCCATCTCGAACCAATGTTTCCAATAATCGCCCATGTTGTAACCGCAGAAGGGCAACATGGCGAAGGGATCGCGG
>CAZFOX010000125.1:9902-10108 GCA_964520565.1 uncultured bacterium
GGAGTTTGAATTTGGCGTCCAGGGCGGCGGCGGTGGCTTCGGAAGTGGCGGAGGCTCCCATATAGACGCCGTGATCCCAGTCGAAGGATTGCGTAATGAGCGGGACGACCGTACTGCGGCGTCCTCCGAAAATAATGATGTCGATCGGCACGCCAGCGGGATTTTCCCAATCCGGGCATATCACCGGACACTGGCGGGCGGGAGCG
>CAZFOX010000126.1:0-5619 GCA_964520565.1 uncultured bacterium
GCTTCGCTTTGCTCGAGATTGCTTCGCTTTGCTCGAGATTGCTTCGCTTTGCTCGCAATGACATTGCGATACATTCGTGTCATTGCGAACGAAGTGAAGCAATCTAAAAGTCGTATCGTTTTTTCACTCGACACTTTTAACTGGTCGCTCTCCTTGAGCGGTTCTCAAAAGCTGGTGCGTTTACTTCACGCTCCCTCTTCGAAAAAGTCAATCATTCCCGGCTTTTTCGAAATGCGAATAGGAACGGAATTTATGAGAACCACTCCAGTTGATTGGGTCTATCATGTCAAATTTCTTTCCACTTGTGAATAGCCCTAAATAAAAAAAGAAAGAAAAAAATTATAGTTGATAAAATATATAAATTATATAAAAAAATTAGAGATAAAAGAGTTCAAAATATTGGATAGCAGCGCTTTATCCCATTTCAGAGAATTGGTCTATAAATTTGATACCGCCAGGCGATTGGAGTTTTTTTGATTCCTTCGCAAGCGCTGATTTTTTATCCCATTTTTTGTATCATTGGATTCTGAACCACAACGATGGAAGACCGAGATTCATACAAAGAGACAGGAGCCGCGATGATGAATTATGGAAGGATTCGCAGATGGGGATTGATCGGTTTGGGAATCGTACTGTATGCCGGATTCGTCTATATAGGATATTGCGAAAACGCCGATGCCATCCGGGCGCATAACGAGTTTCATCAGCAGGCGGTCGCCAAAGCCAACGCCGCCGTAGCCGAGGCGGCGCAGAAGGTGAAGGACGATCCAACCCGTCCCGCCTATCATCTGCAACCGCCCGCGTTGTGGAACAACGATCCCAACGGCCCGATCTATTACCAGGGCGAATACCATATGTTTTACCAGCACAATCCCTACGGGGTGGATTGGGGACATATGCACTGGGGACACGCGGTCAGCCGGGACCTGGCGCATTGGAAACACCTGCCCATCGCCCTGGCGCCCTCGCTCGATCGGGGCGAAGAACACTGCTTCTCCGGTTGTTGCGTAATTGCCGACGACGGGACTCCAACGATCCTCTATACCAGCATCGGCCCCAAAACGCCCGCGGGCGACGGGGCGGTGCAGTGGGCGGCGATTTCCCACGATGGAATGAAGACCTGGGACAAACATCCCGCCAATCCGGTCATGACGGAAACGCTGCATGGCGATTTGAAAATCCTCGATTGGCGCGATCCCTTCGCTTGGAAAGAGAACGGCGATTGGTACGTCGTGTTGGGCGGGCATCCCCAAGGCGGCCGGGGAGCGGCATTCATTTACCGCTCCAACGATCTGGTGAACTGGAAGTTTCTCAACATCCTCTATCAATCCAAACCGGAAGACGAGGAAGGCAACTGGGAATGCCCCAACTTCTTCGAACTGGGCGGGAAGCGGGTTTTGATCTACTCGCCGCATAAACGAGTGATGTACCACACCGGAACCATGAAGGCCGATTATACGTTCGATTCGGAATGCCGCTCGATGCTGGATTATTCGGAGTACTTCTACGCTCCCAATTGCCTGTTGGATGCGAACGGACGCCGGATTCTATGGGGATGGATTCGGGGGATCCGAGGCGAGGGCTGGCAATGCGCCATGACGCTGCCGCGCGTGTTGACGCTGCGCGAGGACGGAAGCCTGGGAATGTCTCCCGCGCCGGAGATCGAGAAACTGCGCGGGAATCATCGCTCGATGGGAGAATCCCAAATCCATTCGAATGTCTTTCGCGAACCGGTTCGTCAGTGTGCGAAGGAAATCCGGGCTGTATTCGAACCGGGTTCCGCCGATGCTTGCGGTCTGTGCATCCGCGTGAGCGGCGAGAACGCCAAAGACATTCCGATACTATGGAACCGCAAAGAGAAAACCGTGGGCATCGGCGGCCAGACCGGGCCCTTTGAATTAGCAAATGGTGAAAGAGAACTGGTCTTTTGCTTGTTTATCGATAAAGCCATCGCCGAACTGTATGTCAACAACCGCGCCTGCTGCACGGCAGCGATCCCCGAACTGAATCGAAACGAGGCGGTGTTGGAACTGTATCCGGGAGATGGAACGGCAGCATGTAAATCCATCGACGTTTGGGAATTGGAATCCATGTGGAGCGAGTAGAACGCTTCCCACCTTTACACCCGCAGGCGTAACTGCGTTCACTAAGCTAGAAACAAGGCTATGGGACCTGAAAAAAGGCAAAAAAAAAGCCTGCCATAATTTGGGGAGGATGGCAGGCAGCGAAATGGGGAGAATGGGATGTTTTTTGTACACTTTTATAAATCGCAGGATGCATGCCAAATCGGGCCTTAAAAGGGTATTCAAAGAGAAAAACATTGCTGGATTTACCATAAATATCTGAATTATAAGGAAATAAAAATTTATTTGCCATCCACAATTTTCATTTTATTGAATAGGACAGTAACCGAAAGTGAGATAAAAGTTGGGTTATTCTGTCTCAAAAATGACACAGGGGTGTCCCAGAATCAGGACAGACACATCAAAAAGAAACAGCATTTCGCAGAGATCGGCGGTGCAGGATCAAAATCCCATTGCCAGCCAGCCGAATAGCCAGCAGACCAGTGCATTGGAGGTAGCCATCGTGAAATCGTCCGTTCCTCGTGGAGAGTATAGTTCCACGACCGGATTGAGAATTGCTAGCAATACGCCCAATATCAACCAGGACAGGGATAACTGATTGGAATAGACAATCGCCAGGTTCAGGACGAGAGTACAGATGAAAGCCGACCAGAATCCCGCCAGACGGTTGTCAGGAGGAGGTTATAGACAAGGCATATTTGGAACACCCATTTTGCATGGAGAAGCCGCTGTTGCTGCAATTCGTGCCTTGAATCCATTTCTTCTGTTATCATCCCATGCTAATGACTTTTACCGGAACGAAACGGTTTGGAAATCTCTTATTCCCCATTATCATATTTCACATTCGACTTCGGAGCGATATACAGGGCGTGAAAAAACGAACGAATTCAATACAATGAATTCTTTGAATGTCTGAGATAGCCGGTATCATTCATCCAAAAAAACAGAGCGGAACATTCATGAAAAAGAAATCCTCGGCAGAGAAACATACTCACGAAGATTTGCCCATTTCCGAGGACCTGGTTTTATCGGCTCTGGTCGAAGGATCGACGGACGGAATTATCCGCGTCGACCGGGACTTTCGCATCACATCCTGGACCAAAGGCGCGGAACGCATGCTGGGGTATACCCGCGAGGAAATCGTCGGCATTCCCGTGGATCGAATCGTTCTTCCGGAAATGCGGGACGAAGTCCGCGCCGCCATGCAAGATCAGATGGAAGGGAATCTGGGCGTCATCCATACGGAGACGGTGCGGATTCATAAATCCGGCAAACCGGTTCCCGTGCAATTGACGCGCATTCCATTAAAAGACCCCTGTGGAAATACGGTTGCCCTGCTCGCCATTTTTAAGGATATCTCCGAACAAAAGCAGCTGCAAAAAGAGAAGAGCCAGCTCAAAAGCGAACGCAAGCAGTTGCAGAAACAACTGGAAACGCTGGAGCGCAATACCGCCATGGCCCGCGTGGCGGCCAAGGTGGCGCACGAAATCCGAACACCGTTGGGAGTCCTTTTTCTGAAATCGGATTTGTTGCTCGAAAAACTCGACCAGGCGTTTTCCAACTGGGGGCAAGGCGATCCGCATCCGTACCGGAAGAGCCTGGACAAATGCCTCAACGACATTCAAAAACAGATTTCCCGGCTGGAAGAGATCGCCACCAACTACCTGCATCTCTCCAAGAGCCGTTCCATGGAGCGGCAGGATGTCAACATCAAACAGTTCATGAAGGAACTGGAAGCGGAATTGAAGGAGCATTATGCCTCCGATCAATTGTTGATCCATATCAGCGTGGATAGCCATGTGAAGACCGCGTATTTCGATCCCCAGCAGTTCGAGAGGGTGTTTGTCAATCTGGTGCGTAATTCGCGCGAGGCGATACAACATTCCGAAGTGAAAAGTGGGACGATCGACATTCAGACCACCGCAGAAGGTAACAATCTGGTGTTCCGGGTAACCGACAACGGCCCCGGAATGCCCGAGGAAATCCGCGAGACGGTCTTCGATCCTTTTACCACCACCAAAAGCATCGGAACGGGTCTCGGGCTGTATTTGACCTGCGAAATCGTCGAGAATCACGGCGGGACCATCGCCATCGATTCCGAACCGGGAAAAGGAACCACCATCCAGATCACCATTCCAATCGAGGATAACAAAGCATAGTGGCCTCTCAACGAACCATACTGATCATCGAAGACGATACCGATTTCCGCGAAGGCGTTCGAGAAGCGTTGGATCAGGAAAGCCGTACTTTTCTGGAAGCTAAAACGGCGGAAGAAGCGCTTCAACTCTTTTCGACGCACGACATCGACGTGGTGATCTGCGATATCATGCTGCCGGGTACGGATGGCATGAAGGCTCTGCGCCAGATCAAGGAGATCAAAAAGGATACCCAGGTAGTCATGGTAACCGGGGTCAAGGATACCGAGACGGCCGTGGAAGCCATGCGTCTGGGAGCGCTCCACTATCTGATCAAAGGATCGCGGTATCTGCTCAAGGAACTCCGGGTGGTTGTCGACCGGGCGATCGAACAACGGCGTTTCACCGAAGAGCGGGACGAATGGCGGCGCCAGGCCGCCCGCCATTCGGGGCGTCTGTTGGGACAATCCGACGCCATGCAGCGGATTTTGACCATCATCGAGCAGGTCGCTCCCACTAGCAGCACCGTCCTCATCACCGGCCAGACCGGAACCGGCAAGGATCAGGTGGCGCAGGAAATCCACGAACAGAGCCGCCGCAGCGACAAACCTCTCATCAAGGTGGATTGCGCCTCGTTGCCTGAATCGCTCCTGGAATCGGAACTGTTCGGCCATGTGAAGGGAGCCTTTACCGGCGCGATCAAGGATCGTAAGGGGCGCTTCGAACTGGCGGACGGCGGGACGATCTTCCTTAACGAAATCGGGGAAATGTCGGCCAGCGCTCAACAACGCCTATTGCGCATCCTGCAGGATTCCGAACTGGAACGGGTCGGAAGCAGCACCACCATTCGCGTCGATGTCCGGATTATCGCCGCCACGAATAAAGACTTACAGCAGATGATCGCCGAGAAGAAATTCCGCGAAGACCTCTATTACCGCCTCCGGGTCGTGCAAATCCAGATTCCGCCCCTCTGTGAGCGGAAAGAGGATATCCCAATATTGGCACAGGCGTTCCTGAAACGATACAGTCAGGAGACCGGAAAGCAGTTAAACGACTTCGATCCGGAAGTGATCAAACTTTTTTCTTCCTATTCCTGGCCGGGAAATGTCCGGGAGTTGCAGCACACGGTGGAGCATGCGGCGATCTTCGCCACCCAGTCCCGCGTGACGCTTCAGGATATTCCCGAAGAGATCCACCACACGCCGTCTTTTTCGCCGGGGCCGATGCCGTCCGATCCGGTGGATTATTCGCAACATATTGTGATTTCAGTAGGTACGACATTGGAAGACGCCGAATTGGAAATCATTCGCAAGACTCTGGAGAAGGTTAAAGGAAACAAGGAAGAGGCGGCTCGCATCCTGGGACTGTCCCGCAGTTCCCTGTACAGGCGTCTGCCGAAA
>CAZFOX010000126.1:5629-10072 GCA_964520565.1 uncultured bacterium
ATTGAACTCCTTCGAGAATTCCGAATCGTGAATCCGATCCTTTCCCAGTAAAAATCCAGGACTTGGCACATTTGCTGCTAATTCATTAGGATAAAATTAAGGGTGATCCGACATGCCCAAGACCGACGAGAATAATAACGTGTTAATGCGCGATCTTCTTTCCGGGAAAAAAGTCTTAATCGTCGATGATGATGACGATTATGCGGAAGCGTTGGACGAAGTGTTTACCCTTCAGGGATGCATGGTAACCCGGATCTGCGATCCCATCTCCGCGATGGGGTGCGCCCTTTCGCAGGATTTCGACCTGCTGATCGTCGATAAGAACATGCCTAAACTGGATGGCGTCGAATTCGCCGGACGCATCCGCAACCAGAAACCCACTACGAAAATCATTCTCATCACCGCCCACCCGAACGAAGAATCCCGGCAAAGAAGTTTGGACGCCGGAATCCGGTACTACCTCTCCAAACCCTTCCGCAAAAACGATATCCTCGAAGCCGCCTCCTTCCTCCTCCTCTAGATACCCAACACCGCCATAACCCTAAAATCCATATTGCTTTAGGCCGATTGCGCTACGAGCGAGGCGTGGGTTACGGCATCCATAGCCGTTTTGCCATAGAAATCGCAGCCCGTTTTTTCGGCGAGTATCTCGGTGGCCGCCGCCCCGCCCAGCATGATCGAGATTTTGTCGCGAAACCCGGCTTCCCGAATGGCTTCGACCGTATCGCCGATCGATTTGTAACAGGTGGTCAGCAGAACGCTCATGCCCAACACGACCGGATTGTTTTCCCTGACCGCTTCGACAAACCGTGCGGGCGATACGTTCACGCCCAGATCGACGACGTTGAATCCCGATCCGCGCAGCATCATCACCACGATATCCTTGCCGATGTCGTGCACGTCGTTGAGCACCGTTCCCATCACGACGCATCCCGATCCTTTCCGGGCGCGGGCCGATTCTTTGAGCAGCGGTTCGAGTTCCACCGTCACCGTTTCCATGATCTTGCCGGCCACGATCAGTTCGGGAATAAAGCAATCTCCCGAATCGAACCGCCGTCCCAGCTCGCTCATGCCGTCCTGGCACTGGGCGAGAATATCGGCGGCGGGAATCCCCTCCTGGATCATGCGGGCGGTGAGATCCTTCACTTCCTGATTTTTCAGTTGACATAAAGCCTGGGCCAATGGGCTAAGTTCGCTCATGCGCGCATCTCCTCGTGTTAAAAGCCGTACAGGCAAAACCAGATATACAGATAGGCCAGTGTATCGATATCCTCCCATACTTTCTGAACGAGTTTTTCATCGCCCAGAATCTGGGGATATTCCTTCTTTTTATCCTCCCAGGGAATGCATACGCCGGGTTTCAAGGGGGTTTTATCTTCTCCACTCATGACGATCTCCTGTTCTATAGGCCGTCTTATCAGTAGACGCCGTATTCCCGCGTGAATTCGGTCATCGCCTTGACGTTTTCGATCCGGGCGTCGTCTTGCATGATGGCGGCGGCGTCCATGATGTATCCGCCATCGCGGGCCACGGCGTCGATGACTTTTTTGCAATACGCTTTCACTTCGTCCGGCGTCCCCAGGGCGATCAATTCGTTAGGGATGCCGCCGCTCAGGCAAAAGCGGTCGCCCAGCAGCCGGTGTGCTTCGAACAGATCGCTTTTATCGACGTGGAAAATGATGCTTTGTTCGGGCAGTTCCCGGAAGTATTTCAGATTGGCGTTCCAGTCGCCTTCCGCATAAAAGAGAATTTGATGCCCTAGTTTCCAGATTTCCTCGACGAGCTGCTTGAGAGTCGGCCAGTAGAATTTCTCAAATTGTTCCAGCGAGAGAAACGGCACGCAGCCGCGGTGCATCCAGATGCTGATGGGAACGTTTTTGGTGGGATCCGCACCGGCGAGGGCGTTGAACATCATATGGGGCATCAAGGCTTCGACGGCCTTGAGCACCTTGTCCGGCTGCATGTAGATATCCATGCACAGCCCTCGAAAGCCGCGCAGTTTGTCGGCGATGATATCGAAGGGGGATTTCAGGCAACCGGCGATGGCCGATACGGTTCCCGATTCGTTTTTCATGCGTTCGGCCTGGACGCCCAGGCGTTGGAAATAATGCAATACCGACATGCCTCCCTTCAGCCAGGCGAGGTTGTTCCGATAGGTGGACGGTTCTCCGATGGGTTGCACGTCGCGGGATACGCGCGGCATCCAGACGTTGGCGAGGAATCCGGTCGGGTCTTCGATGAGCGCGTCGTATTCGTTTTCTTTCATGTGCGCGTCGTCGTCCCGCGGTTCCAGATATTGGAAGCAGGTATTCGCCGGGGTGTCGATGCCGGGCTTGGTGTAATACTTCAGGTTGATGGCGTCGACGCTGCCCGTCCATACGAAGACCATATTGCTGACGGCGGCGTCCCAGTCGAAATCGGCGCAGCATTTGAGAACCGCGTTGAATGCGTAGTCGAGATCGTGGGTGACCTGCTGGCAGGTATACCCCGCATAAGTGGCGCAAAACTCGGCGGCGAAAGGCCGGATGGGAATGCGATCCGGTTTTTCGTTCCGCATGGCGGCGACGTACCGCTTCAGGCGTTCTTGATAGAGTTGTTCCATTTTTTCCGACATCCCTGCTGTCCCTTTCCCAGAAAAACAGTCTTCATTTGAGATATCACTTTACCATAGGAAACGAGAAAGGTTTAGTTCGGCGGGTAGGAGAAATTTCATGCAAGGATGAGGAGGGACAACGGTGCGGGTGAAACCTCGCACTCCTGAATTTGTTGGCTTGGGAATTACGTTCGATTCGGAACGCTTCAATCTTCCTTGACAGTATTTGGATGACGATCAATCCAGGATTTGAATCAATTCGGAAACGGATCGGGTGGGTATGCCGCATGTGTTGTTGCGGCATACATAGGCTGTTGGTTTCCCCTCCAGTGCTTCTTTGCCTCGAACGAGAGGCGATAGCGTCTCGATTTTCTCCGCCGTCTCCGGGAGGTGGTACAGCACGACTTTGTTGGGATGAAAAGCCTGGAACAGCGCGGCTTTCATCTCCCGAACGCTTTCCCAATCCGGCGCCGCCAGAACGATTTGCCGGGGAGAACTCAGGAAGAAATCGGCCGCGGAAAGCATTTGCGTCAATGCGGAAGGGTAACGCCAGAGTCCGTTGGAAAACGTCTTCATGCATCGTTCGGCCCGGTCGCGGAGTCTCTCGTCGCCGGTCATTTCCGCCAGGCGAAGAAGGCCGAGCACCGCCATCGAGTTGCCGGAGGGCACGGCGTTATCCATGGGATTTTTGGAACGGGCGATCAAGACTTCCCCATCGCGGGGAGTAAAGAAGAACGCACCACCCTCTTCGTCCCAGTAGCGATCCAGCATGATGGAAGTCAAACGAATCGCTTCTTCCAGCCAGCGGGGTTTGCCCGACGCTTCGTAGGTATCCAGGAGCCCGCCGATCAAGAACGAATAATCGCTCAGAAAGGCATGGGTATGGGCGCGGCCATCCTTGTAGGTATGCAACAACGTTCCTTCCGGCTGGAGGCGGCTGAGAATGAATTCACAGGCTTTTTCTGCCGCGAGGACGAAACGATCCATCCCCAGCGCGTTTCCGGCGAAGGCCATCGCCGAGATCGCCAGGCCGTTCCAATCCGTGAGAATCTTTTCATCCCGCCCCGGCTTGATTCGGTTCTCTCGCGCCTGAAAGAGTTTGGCCTTCGCTTCTTCGATGATTTTGCTCAGCTCGGCCACCGGGATATCGAAGAGGGCTGCGGCGGTTTTCTCTTCCAGGGGGAGAGAAAGAACGCTGCTTCCTTCTTCGAAGTTTCCGCCTTTTTCGACGCCGAAATAACGGCAAACCCGGGAAGCCGCTTCATGGCCTGCCGCGTCGGCGATCTGTTCCGGCGTCCAGACGAAGAATGCGCCTTCCCGGCCTTCGCTGTCGGCGTCCTGGCTTGAATAGAAGCAACCGTCCGGGGAGGTCATTTCGCGAAGGACGTAATCGAGCGTTTCGACAACGATTCGGCGGTAGAAGGGATTTTGGGTCGCTTGAAAGGCTTCCGTATAAGTTTTAGCGAGCAGGGCGTTGTCGTAGAGCATTTTTTCAAAATGGGGGATCAGCCAGCGGGCATCGGTGGAATAGCGGTGAAATCCGCCGCCCAGCTGGTCGTACATCCCTCCCCGCGCCATCTTTTCGAGACTGAACTCGACCATCTCCAGCGATTTCCTGTCGCCGGTTTTGCGGGCGTAGCGGAGAAGCAGCGATAGATCCATGCTGTGGGGAAACTTGGGGGCTTCGCCGAAACCGCCATGTTGAGAATCGAAACGGCGGCTCATGTCATTCCGGCAGTTTTCAATGAATGAATCATCGAGCACCCTATCGCTTTCCTGCACGCGCATTGCGTTCTGGATATGCTCGGTCAGTTTACCGGCACTGAGTTGAATCTCCTCGCGGCGTTCTT
>CAZFOX010000127.1:0-2871 GCA_964520565.1 uncultured bacterium
CAAAACTCGCAGACTTCTTCGATGGTCAATTACCGGATGGCGGAATTGGAATTACAACGCGATCTCGATGTGCTGGAGATCGATCCTGATGGTTTATGGAAGGAAATTTCTCCCGAGGAGTTGATTCATGAACGCGATGACGAATAGAACGTCCAATGGATTTTTCTCGAAAAAGTCGATGGGGCTGCTTTTAATCTGCCTGGCCGCCGTTGTGGGTATTAGTTACGCCACCATCAAGACTCAGTTCGAAGGAGACTCGATTTTCAGCCAACCGACCTATGTCGTCGAACAAGGGCCATTGACGATCAGCGTCCCCGTGGCGGGAACGATTCAAGCCCGGGAAAAAGAGATCATCCAAAACGAATTGGAAGGCTCGAGCACTATCATTTATTTGATCCCGGAAGGCAAACGCGTGAAAAAGGGCGAATTGCTTGTGGAATTGGACGCCAGCAATTTAATCGATCAAAGAGTCGACCAGCAAATCAAAGTCCAGAACGCCGAGGCAGCCTATATCAATGCGCGGGAAAATCTGGCGATTGTCGAATCGCAGGCGCAAAGCGATATCGACAAGGCCCAGTTGGTTTACGATTTCGCCGTGCAAGATTTAAAAAAATACGAAGACGGCGATTTCCCCAAACTTAAGAAAGAAGCCGAAACCAAAATCGCCGAAACGCAGGAAAACCTCAACTTGCAAAACGAAAAAGTGAAATGGTCACGAATTTTATACGAAGAAAAGTATCTGTCACAGACCGAATTGCAAAACGATGAACTCTCTGCCTATCGGATTAAAAACCAATTAGATCTGGCGAATAAAGATTTGGAATTACTGAATCAATATACCTACACACGCCAGATCGCCCAATTGAAGAGTGACGTCAGCCAGGCAAAAATGGCGCTAGAACGAACCAAACGTCAGGCTAACGCCAACATCGTGCAGGCTTCGGCGCAATTACAGGCCAAACTGGCTGAATACGACCAGGAAAAAAACAAACTGGCCAAACTTGACGACCAAATCGGCAAAGCAAAAATCTATGCGAAAATGGATGGCCTGGTGGTTTACGCCACCAGCGTGCGCATGGGACGCGACTTCCGGGGAGGGAGCAGCGAACCTTTGGAAGCGGGACGAACCGTTCGCGAACGAGAAGAACTGATCCATCTTCCGACTACGGCGGCCTACAAAGTCGACGCCAAGGTTCAGGAATCTAGCCTGGAAAAAATCCACGTTGGTTTGCCTGTTCGTATCACTGTCGATGCCATTCCCGGAAAGGTCTATACCGGGAAAGTGGCCACTATTGCGCCTCTGCCCAATGCACAAAGCATGTTCATGAACCCCGACTTGAAGGTTTACGATACGGAAATCTATATCGACGGCGCTGACGACGACCTGCGCAGCGGTATGGGATGCCTGGCCGAAATCATTGTCGATTACTATCCAGATGCAACGTATGTTCCCGTCCATGCGGTTTTACGCATTGGAACCAAACCCACGGTTTTTGTCGCAAACGGCAACAAATGGGAACCCCGCACGGTCGATCTCGGGCTGGACAACAACAGTCTCGCTCATATTAAAAGCGGTCTGAAAAAAGGAGAAATCGTTCTTCTGACACCTCCCTTGTCCACGGCAGAGATGGTGAACCAAGATCGCATTCAAGACGCAACAGATCTTCCTCAAATGCTAAAAGAGGCGAAAGAAAATCTGGCGAAAGCGGCCATTGAGGAGGCCTCGCGGGCTGCGAACCGCCAATCGCCCGGAGGGGAGGGTTTTTCCCCACCGCCCATGCAAGGCAGTTTTCCAGGCGGAGGCCCCGGAGGAATGGGGCGTCCCAATTTCCAAAACATGACACCCGAACAACTCGAACAGATGCGCCAACGATTCGAGAACATGACGCCCGAAGAACGGGAACAAATGCGGCAACGTTTCCAACAGGGCGGATTTGGCGGCCAGAGGGGACAGGGAGGTCCCGGAGGTTCCGGACGGCCCGATTCTCAAAACATGACGCCTGAACAACGCGAACAGATGCGCCAGCGGTTCCAGAACATGACACCCGAAGAACGGGAAGCCATGCGCCAGAACCGCCGTCAATCCCGGCAGGGAGACGAATCGAATCCATCACCCCCACAGAACGGTTCGGGACAACAAGGACAATGAATTCTTCTTTTTCGAATGGCATCGCGGCTCAATTGGAAGACGTGAAAAAAGTCTACCACATGGGAATGGAAATCGTTCATGCGCTGGACGGTGTGACGGTTACGTTCAATAAGGGCAGTTTTTGGGCGATTCTCGGTCCCAGCGGCTCCGGGAAAAGCACCATGTTGAACCTGCTCGGTTGTCTGGATCGTCCCTCCGAGGGACGGTATATACTGAACGGTCACGACGTCAGCACGCTGGACGACGATCGCTTAAGCGACATGCGGCTCAATCATCTCGGTTTTATTTTCCAAAGTTTCAACCTGATCCCCCAATCCACTGTCCAAGAAAATATCCAGTTGCCATTGTACTATCAGGGATGGGAACAAGAGAAAAGCGCAGAACGCGCGCGCGAACTGGCCCGTCTGGTCGGTCTGGAAGAACGATTAAACCACCGTCCGATGGAACTGTCCGGCGGTCAACAGCAACGCGTCGCCATCGCCCGCGCCCTGGCCAACGATCCCGCCATTCTGCTGGCCGACGAACCCACGGGTAACCTCGATACGCATACCAGCGTGGAGATCATGAACCTGTTGCAGGATCTCAATCGGCAGGGGAAAACCATCATTATGGTGACTCACGAACGGGATATCGCGGAATACGCGAAAAGCCGGATGTACATGCGGGACGGCCGGGTGGAACGGATCGAGGGGAAGGAATGAAAGGATCGTCGTGATCGGTAA
>CAZFOX010000127.1:2881-10063 GCA_964520565.1 uncultured bacterium
CCCGCACCCGCGCGCCTACGGCTCGTTCGCCCGCGTGATCGGTAAATACGTGCGAGAAGTCAATCTGGGCGTGAAGAATCTCCTTCTTCACAAGTTGCGCTCCTTCTTGACCATGCTGGGCGTGGTATTCGGCGTAGGAAGCGTGATCGCCATGTTAGCCGTCGGCGAAGGAGCCAGCAAAGACGCCCTGGATCGAATCCGAAAACTGGGCAGCCAGAATATTCTGGTCTCATCCACCAAAGCCATCGAAGACGAAACCGCGACAACCCGATCGTTTCTCAGTGTATACGGTCTTCTGTACGAAGATGAAAAACGCATCGCTGATAGTTTCCCCAGCGTCAACAAAACCGTGCCGGTCAAGGAAGTCCGCAAACAGGCGCGCCTGGGCGAACGTACCATGGAATTGCGTGTGGTGGGAACAACCCCAAACTGGTTCGAACTCGTGCAGCGTCCCACAATCAGCGGGCGAGTATTAATCGAGCGGGATTACGAAGAACGCGGTAACGTTGTCGTCTTAACCGAACACGGCGTTCGCAAACTGATGGCGACCAAAAACACGGTCGGTCAGACTATCCGGCTCGGCGGCGAATATTTTGAAGTGATCGGTATCGTGCAGAACGCGGGAACGCTGGGAGGCGACATTCAAACGCCCGACCAGGAAATCGATGCGTATATTCCTATCAACGTGGCTCGCGAGCGATTCGGCGATCTTTTTGTAAGAAGGGTATCGGGTTCCGACACGCGTGAAAAGATCGAATTGCATCAGATCATCGTCGAAGTGAAATCCATCAACGATGTTGAAGCGACGGCGGCGGGCATTGAAGCAATGCTCAAGCGGTTTCATAAAAAGACCGACTATCGTCTCAGCGTCCCTTTGACCCTGCTTCGCCAGGCGGAAGCCACCAAACGGACTTTCAATATCGTACTCGGTTCCATCGCTGGAATCAGCCTCCTGGTGGGCGGTATCGGCATCATGAATATCATGCTAGCCTCCGTCACCGAGCGCACCCGCGAAATCGGTATTCGTCGCGCCATTGGCGCCAAGAAGAAACAGATTATCATCCAGTTTCTCATTGAAACCGTCGTGCTGTCGACCACCGGTGGCCTGATCGGCATGGTGATCGGCCTGTTGATTCCCTGGACGATTACACTCTTTGCGGGCATGCCCACCGTCGTCAGCGCACATAGCCTGGTACTCTCGCTGGGAATCAGTATGGGCGTCGGTATCATTTTCGGTATATACCCAGCCATCCGCGCCGCCAACCTCGATCCAATCGTGGCGCTCCGGCACGAATAAGAACGGCATTCCGGCTCATTTCGGCCTCCGTACCCATTTATCCCCAACGCATTCGTATGCTATGGTAGGTCCTGGCTGGAGATAATCGTTATCCTCTGCCGGATGAGTACCGCATTCTCACACATTGATTGCAAAAAGGAGATCGTTTCGATGAATTCCTCCCTGAAACACGCTTGGATGTTTTGCCTATTGTGTTTATCGTTCACCGCATTCGCCGAAGAGAAACCTATGACAATCACCATCGATATTCAACAGAAAAGCGAACCGATTTCCCCCTATATTTACGGCCAGTTCATCGAACACCTGGGGCGATGTATTTACGGCGGCATCTGGGCGGAAATGCTCGAAGATCGCAAGTTCTATTTCCCCATCACTCCCGAATTTAAGCCCTGGGCGATCGAATCAGACCGGGATAACTGGAATGGCGGCGATTTTCCCGCTTTGTCTGGTTCGCCCTGGAAAATCATCGGCGGTTCCGTCCAGATGATCAAAGAGAATCCCTATGTAGGAGAACAGACGCCGGAAATACAAACGCCCGGCGGTATCGAGCAAGGCGAATTAGCATTGCAAAAAGATAGACGCTACACTGGATATATCATCCTGGCGGGCGACTCCGGTGCGGCGCCCGTTCAAGTCCAGTTGATATGGGGAGAAGGTTCCGAAGACCAGGAGACATTTTCAATCGACGCAATTACCGCCGAGTATACCCGCTATCCGTTTCAGTTTACCGCCAAAGACGATACCGCTCACGGACGGTTGCAAATCGCCGGGACGGGGAAAAGCGCTTTTCGTATTGGTACAGTCTCTCTGATGCCCGCCGATAACGTAAACGGATTCCGCGCCGATACGCTGGCTCTGCTGAAAGAACTGAATTCGCCGGTCTACCGTTGGCCGGGAGGGAATTTCGTCAGCGATTACAATTGGAAAGATGGCGTCGGCGAACGCGATCGCCGTCCTCCCCGCAAGAATCCTGCCTGGACGGGTATCGAATCCAACGATGTGGGCATCCATGAATTCATGGATTTGTGCCGCCTGCTCGATACGGAACCGTATATTGCCGTCAATACCGGCCTGGGAAGTGTGGACGCCGCCGCGGAAGAGGTGGCTTATTGCAATGGTTCGACGGATACCCCGATGGGACAATGGCGCGCCAAAAACGGACACCCGGAATCCTTCCGCGTCAAGTATTGGGCGATCGGTAACGAAATGTACGGCAACTGGCAAAAGGGTCATATGCCGTTGGAGGATTACGTCAAGAAACATCAGCAATGCGTGGACGCCATCCGCGCCGCCGATCCTTCTGTTCAGTTGGTCGGTGTGGGCAGCGTGGGCAATTGGAGCAAAACCATGCTGACGCATTGCGCCGATCATATGGACCTGATCAGCGAGCATATCTACCAGAAGAATAAGGAGAACCTGGTGGAACACGCCGCTCAGATTGCCAACGATATCCGGCGGGTCGCCAGCGCCCATCGCCAATACCGGCAAACCATTCCCGGCCTGAACGAGAAAGATATCCGCATCGCGATGGACGAATGGAACTATTGGTACGGCCGGTATATCTACGGCGAACTGGGTTGCCAGTATCACCTGCAGGACGCCCTCGGCATCGCGGCGGGATTGCATGAATACTTCCGTAACAGCGATATCTATTTTATGGCCAATTACGCGCAGACCGTCAATGTCATCGGCTGCATCAAAACTTCGAAAACCAGCGCCGCGTTCGATACCACAGGACTGACGTTGAAACTATACCGGAACCGCTTTGCTGAGATTCCCGTTGCCATCGATGGCGTACCCAAACCGTTGGATGCGGCGGCCGCAATCTCGAAAGACGGCCGGACGCTGACCGTTGCGGTGGTGAACCCCACATCGCAGGCGGCGGCGTTTGAATTGAAAGTGGCCGGTATGGAATTCAAAAAACCGGGCACCTGCTGGCGCATTGTGGGCGAGGGAAAAATGTCGTGCAACGTCCCCGGCCAGGAGCCCGCAGTACGAATTATAGAAGAAGAAGCGTCCGTCGACACTCCATTGCAAGTCACGCCGGAGAGTGTGGCGCTTTTTTCGTTCACAAACTAACCGTTGAAAAAGCCGAAACGCACGGGGTGGGTTTCTATTTCCACGGCATCGGAGTAAACCCACCTCGTACCTGATTTATGTTTAATTATCGATTTTTTCCCCATCCGCGAACTATATCTATTCTCTGGAGAAGCGAATGGGGGCATAATACAGACTCTCCGGTTTAAAACTCTATTATTCAGAATGACTGTCATTAATCCATGATCATTCTTCATGCTGGCTGGTTAGAACGTCGATTGTGGCTTTGGGCGGAGGCAAGCACCGAGCCGGATTCAGCTCCGAAAAAGCGTACCACCCGGAAACGGCCGTCGATTCCCGATTACCCACACGGCGCCGGCAAAACGCGATTGATCGAAACGCTTGCGGGATTGGATCGGCCAATTCCTTTTCCCAAAAAAGACGCCGACGGATTAATCGCATGGCTTCCGGCTCGGGGAGACCGGCCGATCGCTTCCAATCCTCTTATCGCAGTTTCTCCCGATTCTACAAGTCCCTGCCGAATCGTCCCCTGGCGAATCGAAGCCCTACCATTGCCGCTCGACTCGGCCATTTCGTTCTTATGCGAATGCGTTAACAAAGAGATACTCGCTCCAGGAATTCTGGTGGGACAGGATGTGAAATATTGGACAATCGCCCTGCGTTTTGCCGGTGGATTGACCGCACGCCAGCATTTTCTTCCCGGCGTGACGGAAAAGGACGGACAATTTCACGCGGTCTGGGAACCGGCGATCGCCGGAGAGGACAGCCAACGGATCGCCTCTCTCGCCCAAGCGTTACCGGCGGCCTGCCGCGCCCTCAGCCGGAAAGACGATTCGGAGCCCAACATTCCACCCGAAAGCGTATTGGCTGATTTTATCGGGACGGCGGTGGACGCTTTGGTGCGTTTCAAGAAATCCGCCGTGGGCGAAAAGTCCATCGCTCACCCAACCTCACCGCCGGCGTTCGATAGTATTCACGACCAATGGATTTACGCGCTTTCGTCTTCTTCGGGAACTCTGGATTGCAGCCGGGAGGAATACCAAAAACTGGCCCAAGAGATTCACGCTTGGCGGCGTCCCGTCTTTATGTCCACGGCCACGCCCTTTCGCTTGTGCCTGCGGTTGGATGAGCCCGAGGGGGAACTCGATTCGCCCAAACGCCGGGTAAAACGGGAAAAAAGAGATTCCTGGCTGGTACGTTACTTTCTCCAGGATACCTCCGATCCCAGCCTGCTGGTGCCCGCTCCCGAGGTATGGGATGGCGGAAAGCAGATTGCCCGGGTATTAAAACGCCCCAATTTTTCCCCGCCGGA
Source organism: uncultured bacterium (assembly GCA_964520565.1). Taxonomy (GTDB): domain Bacteria; phylum Hinthialibacterota; class Hinthialibacteria; order Hinthialibacterales; family Hinthialibacteraceae; genus CAZFOX01. Next base: position 7,549 of record CAZFOX010000127.1, read on the forward strand.
ATATCTGTTGACCGCTCTGGGACAGGCTTCCAACGTTTGCCCTCCTATAGAAACCAGCCTGAAGGGCGCATCCCCGGCCGGATACGAAACCGACGAGCAAGGCGCGTTTGCCTTTCTCAGCGAAAGTTCTGTCTTGTTGCAGGAAATGGGCTTCGGCGTGTTGCTGCCTTCCTGGTGGACGGGAACCGGTGTCAAAAAACGCCTTTCGTTGCATGCCCGGGTAAAAAGCCCGGCCATGCAGGGAGGTGCGGGAATATCGCTCGACAATATCTTTGAATTTCAGTGGCAGGCGGCGCTTGGCGATGAAGAGATTTCTCTCAAAGAACTGACCGATTTGGCAGCTATGAAAACGCCTCTGGTCAAGTTTCGCGGACAGTGGGTACACATTCAATCCGGCGATATTCAATCGGCCATCGAGTATTGGAAGAAGAAATCCTCCCAACGGGCGACGCTGCGCGATCTCATTCAAATGTCGCTGGGTCGCGCCGCCGTTCCCCCCGGTTTCGAATTCGAGGGCGTAAAAGCCGACGGCTGGATCGGCGATTTTCTCGCTCAATTGCACGGATCCACCGCTTTTGAAGAACGCGCTCCTCACTCGAAATTTCAGGGCGATTTGCGCCCCTATCAAAAACGCGGGTATTCGTGGCTCGCGTTTTTGCAGCAATGGGGATTGGGCGCCTGCCTCGCCGACGACATGGGGTTGGGAAAAACCATCCAAACGCTGGCGTTGCTCCAAAACAACTGGCTCGCGAAAGGGCGGAAGAAGAAACCGTCCCTGTTGGTCTGTCCGACGTCGGTGGTGGGAAACTGGCAGAAGGAAGCAGAACGTTTTACTCCCGGGATGCCGGTCATGATTCATCACGGCGTCACTCGGAAAAAAGGCGATTCCTTCCTAAAAAACGCCAAAAAACAGGCGATGGTCATCACCAGTTACGCGCTCCTGTATCGCGATATCGAGATGTTCAAGGAGGTTCCCTGGACAGCCGTAATTCTCGACGAGGCGCAGAATATCAAAAATCCCGAGACGCGCCAGGCCAGGGCGGCGCGTTCTCTGGAAGCCGATTTCCGCATCGCCCTGACCGGTACGCCGGTGGAAAACAACGTCGGCGATCTTTGGTCGATTATGGAATTTCTCAATCCGGGTTTTCTGGGAACGCAGACACAATTTCGGGAAAACTTTTTTATTCCTATCCAAGCAATGCGCGATGGAGAGGCCGTTCAACGATTGAAAAAGCTGACCGGCCCCTTTATTCTCCGGCGCTTGAAAACCGATAAAACCATCATCTCCGATCTGCCGGAAAAAATGGAGATGAAGGTGTTCTGTAATCTGACCCGCGAACAGGCTTCGCTCTATTCGGCGATTGTGAAAGACGCCGAAGAACAACTCAACGACGCCGAAGGAATCCAGCGGAAAGGCATCGTACTGGCGACGCTCTCGAAACTCAAACAGGTCTGCAATCATCCCGCGCAGTTTCTGGGCGACCGTTCGGAAATCCCCGGACGGTCGGGAAAACTTGCACGGCTGGTGGAAATGCTGGAAGAAATCCTGGCCATGAAAGAACGGGCGCTGATCTTTTCGCAGTTTTCCGAGATGGGCGGCATCCTGCAACCCTACTTGCAGGAACAGTTCGGCCAGGAAGTCTTTTTCCTGCACGGCGGAACGCCGAAAAAACAGCGCGACCGGATGACGGAACGCTTCCAGAGCCCTGGCGGCCCCCCGCTGTTTATCCTGTCGCTCAAGGCTGGAGGTACGGGTCTCAACCTGACGCAAGCCAATCATGTTTTCCATTTCGACCGCTGGTGGAATCCGGCGGTCGAAAATCAGGCGACCGACCGGGCGTTCCGGATCGGACAGACGCGTAACGTTCAGGTGCATAAATTCCTCTGTGTGGGAACCCTGGAGGAACGCATCGACGCCCTGATCGAAACCAAAAAAGAGATAGCCGGCGAAGTCGTGGGAACCGGCGAAGGCTGGTTAACGGAATTATCCACCGCGGAATTGAAAGCCCTGTTTGCATTGAATCAGGATACCGCCGTGGTTTAACCTCGGCACGGAAAGAAACCGATGGCCGCTCGACGACGTTATTCTTATTACGATCGCGTGTATTACCCCCCTTCGACACCGCGCGAGGCGAAGGGAGGCATCAAAGCGCAATCGAAACGCGGCGCCTTCACGCAAAAATGGTGGGCGAAGCGATGGATTCAGGTATTGGAAAGTTTCCAAATCGGCGCCCGCCTGAGCCGGGGCAGTTCCTACGCCCGCCGGGGACAGGTGCTCTCGATCGAAATCAACAAAGGAGAAGTACTCGCCAAGGTTCAGGGTTCCCGTCCCAAACCCTACTCGGTCGTCATCCGGATTAAAACATTATCGAAATCGGAATGGGACCAGGTGATCGAATCGCTGTCGCATCAACCGCTATTCGCCGCCAAACTGCTTTCCGGCGAAATGCCCGACGATATCGAATATGTATTTCACGATCTGGCTCTTTCTCTTTTTCCCAGTAAATATATCGAT
>CAZFOX010000128.1:0-10054 GCA_964520565.1 uncultured bacterium
AGGTCGTCGTAAATGACCAGAACGTGTTTTTTATTGAACAGGAAGTATTCGCCCATCGCCGCGCCTGCGTAAGGCGCGATGTATTGCAGGGTGGCGGGTTGTTCCGCCGTAGCGGAAACCACGGTGGTATATTCCATCGCCCCGTTTTTTTCGAGAATATCGACTACAGCCGCCACGCTGGAGGCTTTCTGCCCGATGGCGACGTAGATACAGAATACGTCGGTTTCGCGCTGGTTGATGATGGCGTCCACGGCGATGGCGGTTTTGCCGGTTCCCCGGTCGCCGATGATCAATTCGCGTTGGCCGCGTCCGATGGGGATCATGGAGTCGATAGCTTTAAGTCCCGTCATCAGGGGTTCTTTCACCGGTTGACGGCGAACGACGCCGGGAGCGCGGTGTTCGAGATTACGGAATTCTTTCGCCACGATCGGCCCCTTGCCGTCGATGGGTTCGCCCAGGGGAGTCACCACGCGGCCTACCATAACCTCGCCGACCGGAACCGAGGCGATGCGGCCGGTTCGTTTGACCAGGTCGCCTTCCTTGATGTTCCGATCCGAGCCGAACAGGGCGGCTCCCACGCAGCTTTCTTCGAGGTTAAGAACCATGCCCATCAGTCCGCCCGGGAACTCGAGCAATTCGCCGGACATGGCCTCGTCGAGACCGTAAATGGTGGCGATTCCATCCCCGATTTTGAGGATGGTTCCCACCGAATCCATCTTCAGTTCGGTTTCAAACGAGGAGAGTTCCTTCTCGAGAACGGATGTGATTTCTTCGGGTCGTAAAGCCATCTTTTTTCTCTCTTCCTATACCGAATAGGAAGGCTCGCTACGAGGCGAGCCGGGTTTTCATCAAGCGTTGCCGTAAATCGTTCAGATACGTCTGGATCGATGAATCGAACAGAATATCCTTGTATTGTACTTTGACGCCACCGATCAGTTGGGGATCCACTTTGAATTTCAGGTCGAACTTCCGGCCGGTGACGGCCTCCAGTTTTTCCTGCAGACGCTGCCGTTCCTCGTCATTCATCGGTACGGCGGAACGAACGACGCCCGGCGTAATGCCTTCATCCAATTCGACCAGAAATTCGAACTCGTCGATAATCTCGAACAGATGCTCGATCCGGTTGCGTCGCAGGAGTAAAATCAGGAACTGGAAGAGCAGGTCCGAAATGCGTCCCTTAAAGGCGTTGCCGACGACGCGTTCCTTGTCTTCCTCGCGGAATTGAGGCCCTTCGAGAAAGACGCGCAACCGAGGTTCCCCGGCGATCAGCCGCTGCAAATCCTCTGCTTCGACCAACGCCTCATGCAGGTCGGTCCCGTTCTTCTTGACCGCGTGCAGAAGCGCTTTGGCGTAATTGGAAGCAACCAGGGGATCCTTGGGCACCGTCAGTTCCTTTCCATTCGGCCGATGAAGTCGCCGATCAACTGGCGATGTTTGGCATCGTCCAGTTGTTCCTTGATCAGATGCTCGGCAGCTCCGAGGGTCAGATTGACGATCTCGGTCTTAATCACCTCGCGGGCCTTTTCGGTCTCGTACTCGATGTTCTGCCGAGCTTTTTCGAGCAGATCGGCGGCGTCTTTCTGCGCTTTCTGTTGGACGGAATTGGCCAGGTTGCGGGCTTCGGCCATCATCGACTGCATTTTGACGCGGGCTTCATCTTCGATGTTCCGAAGGCGCCGTTCCGCTTCCGCTCGGTCGGTTTCCGCCTGCAAGCGGGCGTCCTCGGCCCGTCTCAGATCGGATTCGATCTTCTCAGCCCGTTCGTCGATGACGCCGAGGATCGGACCGAACGCATATTTCTTCAGGATCCAGAACACCAAAAGGAAACAGACGATCACCGTTGCCATTTGGGCAGGAACCGAAGGCGCTCCGCCGCCATGCGCTTCTTCTGCCGCCGTCACGATCGAGGCGCTCAACATGGAAATTTCAAACAGGCTCATGCGTAGACTCCTTACGCGGCCTTTGTGAGATTCGAATCGCGATTGGGCCTTATCCGCGGATGAAGCTGGAGATCAGGGCGTAAATGGTTAACGCCTCGATGAACGCAGCGCCGATGATCATGCCGGTCTGAATGCGTCCAGCGGCTTCCGGTTGACGGGCCATCGCTTCCATGGCACGGCTTACGGCCATTCCCAAACCTACGCCGGAACCAATCGCGGCCAGGCCGATTCCAATGTGATATGCTGCTTGGGGGTCTAACTGCATCGTGTCCTCCTTGGTTAACTCTCAACAACCTGGTGAATGAATGATCCTCTATTTCCTCCCGATCGAATCGGGTACTGACCCAGATATGAATCCCCAACACTCAGTGATGTCGTCCCTCTTCGCCCCCTTCGTGATGCTCGTGAGGCATGACCATCGAAATATACACTGACGCCAGCAGGGTGAACACCAGCGCCTGGATGGCGGACAATAGAATCGCCAACAAAACGAATGGGAAATGAAGCGGAACGCCGATAAATGTTCCCGGCCAGAAGGCGGCGATCATGCCGATACCCAGCACCATCCCCACGCCCAGCAGGACATCCTCGCCATATACGTTTCCATAGAGACGGCAGGCGAGGCTGAGGGGTTTAATGAATTCTTCGAGAACGTGCAGCGGAAAAAAGAGCGGCGTCATCATCCATCCAATGGCGTCCTTGGGTTCGCCGAGCAGGTGGTAGAAGAATCCGCCGATTCCCAGGCGCTTGACCGCGTTGAATTGGACGTAGCAAAACACGCAGATCGCCAGACTCGCCGTGACGATAATGTTGGAGGAAGGCGATTTCATGAAGGGAATCAGGCCGAACCAGTTCATGCAGATGATGAAGATGAAGAGCGACCCCAAAAAGGGGAAGTACCGGCGTCCGTTTTTCTCGCCGAGGATGCCGCAAACGATACTCAGCAGGCCTTCGACGATCATTTCCGCCAGCGCCTGAAGGCGGTGGGGAACGATGGAGGTCTGTTTGGTCGCCGAGCGGAAAAAGAGAGTGATGACGCCGATGATAATCAGGATAAAGACGATATCCTGGATTTGAAATAGAAAATTAAACGACTCGTTTTCCGGGAAAATTTCGTGAAGAAGAAGTACGAAGTTTGGTAATTCGGGAGGATGCGAAGTGGCTTTTTGCGCCGTTTCGGCATGTTCCGCCGCCTGCAGGACGGCGGATTGAAAGGCAAAGGGTACGTTGAACATACGATGCGATCCCTTACACGTTAGCGGCTTGTTTGTTAAACAATTCCAGCCGACCGTGTCTCACGGCTCCCATGAACAATCGATTCCATGATAATCATCCCAAACGGGATTTGAAAGCCAGCGATTCCCGCGCCCATCGATATGGGGACCATCCAAAGAACGCACGCTCCAAATCCATATAAAACCGGCAGTTTCAATTGCGCGAACAACGCCACTTTCCAGGGGCGGCGTGCGCTACAGATTTCCTCCACCAGTTCTTTCATCGCCCAGATATTGGTGGCAGACCAGACGCCGCCCAGCAACAGCCCCAGGGCATGAACGCCATCCCAGAGCCACCAGAGCGCTAACGCACCGGCGAGCGTTACCCAAATCGATCGCCCTATCGCGCGCAACAGCCCCTTGGATTCCACGTTATTCCTCCAAAGAGTCGAGCAATTTCTTAATGACAAAATACGTCTGCCGGAAACCGGAAAAAAGCCCTGCGAACAAAAATACCACTCGAATCCACGTCGTTCCGAAATATCCATCGAGCCATTTTCCGATAAAGAAAAACGCGATCGGAAAAAGAGCCAGGAACGTCGGGATGAACATACACTGTCCAGCCACTCGCAGCCACGCATACCGGGATGAATCGGGCCGATGCGGCGACATTCGCACTATCCTTCCGGACGGAATAGGACATCGTTTTCTTCCGTTTTGGATAGGGGACAGCGATGACGAAATATAGAAGACAGCCTCTCCCGTGTCAACGGCGATTCACATTCGTCTCTTTATGCATCCCTTTTATAGAAGGCAAATCCATGATGAAATTGTACATCCCTTCCAGACTCTCTCAACCCATAACCCCCTTTTTTCCATTTAATTCTTTATTCACCCCCAGGTAAGCAGAAGCCCAGCCAAATATATTTGAAATTCAGGTTTTAGTAAATTCTTTCAAGGCTCAAAAGGTGTTCTGAGAGATAAACTCGCAGAATCTCCTTGAAAGAATCGAGAAAACAATCTTTCTCGGATAAGGAAAGAATCGAAGAAGCATAGAAGTTGGTGAATCATTTCGATAAGATAGAAGATTGGCGGGAACGCAGGATTCTCCTCCCGCAAAAGAATCTATATCCCATTTCGACAAGAAGAATGGAAAAACCTCCATGAACGTTAACGGTGAAACCACTCCCCCACCCGCCAGGCGTCTTGCATCATTGGATACGTATCGAGGATTTGTCATGTTTTTGATGGTGGCCGAAGTCCTGCACCTATCGCGTGTGTCGGAAATGGTATCCGGCAGCGTATTCTGGCGATTTCTGGCGTATCATCAGACCCACGTGGAATGGATTGGATGTTCCTTACATGATATTATCCAGCCTTCGTTTACCTTTATGGTGGGTGTGGCGTTGCCTTTTTCCATCGCAAGCCGGGTCGCGCGGGGGCAGACGTTCGGCTGGTTGAGTCTGCACGCCTTCTGGCGGGCGTTTTTGTTGGTGATTCTGGGTATTTTTCTGCGTTCGATGAATCACGAACAGACCTATTTCACCTTTGAAGATACCCTGACCCAGATCGGGCTTGGGTATGGGTTTTTGTTTCTGCTCGGTTTTCGGCCGATCCGCGATCAATGGATCGCGTTGGGTATCATTCTAACGGGCTACTGGCTGGCTTTCGCGCTGTATCCCCTGCCGGAACCGGGATTCGATACAACCACGGTCGGCGTTCCTTCTGACTGGCCGCATTGGCTTTCGGGTTTCGCCGCGCACTGGAACAAGAACGTCAATTTCGCCTCCTATTTCGACCAATGGTTTCTGAACCTGTTTCCCCGCGAACATCCCTTTGTATATAATGAGGGTGGGTACCTGACCCTCAGTTGCATCCCTACGTTAGGAACCATGATACTCGGCCTGCTGGCGGGGAATATTCTCCGCAGCGAACGTGCGCCGATGGCCAAAGTGCGCTGGCTGGCCATGGCGGGAGCCTTCTGTCTGGTTTTGGGATGGATGCTGGGCTGGTTGGGTATCTGCCCGGTGGTGAAACGCATATGGACGCCCAGTTGGACGATCTTCAGTGGCGGCTGGTGTTTTCTCATCCTGGGAGGATTATACCTTGTCATCGATGTAGGGGGATGGAAATCGTGGGCGTTTCCGCTCATCGTGATTGGTATGAACTCCATCGCCATTTACTGCATGAGTTGGACGATGGAAGGTTTTATTCATGATTCCTTGTACATCCATTTGGGAAAGGACTTTTTCCGCCTATTCGGCGATCCGTATGAAACGTTAGTCAGTGGAACATGCATCATCCTGATATTCTGGCTGATTCTGTTCTGGATGTATCGAAGAAAGTTATTCTTGAAAATATAAGATATAATCCTCTATTTTTTTACCGGAGGCTCACTTTTTCTGAACAGGGATTATTATAATGAATGGAAGCCCAAGAGAACGCCTGAATCGGGCTGTTCCGGCTATTTCATAATTTAACGTTCGAGGAGGCAAGAATGACAATTTTTAAACGCCGACAGTATTCATGGATTGGACTTTTCATGCTCTTGTTCCTGGTATTATCACCGGGCGACAGCCAGAGTCAAACGCGCGATTTGATCCGAATCCCCGATATTTTGGAATATAAAACCCTGAAATGCGATTTTCACATTCATACGGTTTTTTCGGACGGCAACGTATGGCCAACGATCCGGCCGGAAGAAGCCTGGATGAATGGCCTGGATGCCATCGCAATGACCGATCATATTGAGTATACACCTCATAAAAACGATGTCGTTGTCGATTTCAACCGTTCCTTCGAAATCGCCCAGCCGGTAGCCCGAGAACTGCACGTAACGATTATCCGGGGCGCGGAAATAACCCGCGATATGCCCCCCGGACACTTGAACGCCATGTTTATCAAGGACGCCAGCGCCTTGAACGTGGCCGAGTGGCGCGACGCTGTTAAGGCCGCCGCCGACCAGGGCGCTTTTATCTTTTGGAACCACCCGGGCTGGACGGGGCAACAGGAGGATGGCATTGCGAAATGGTACGACGAACACACCGAGCTGGTGGAAAAAGGCCTAGTGAAAGGCATTGAAGTGGTCAACAGCGATGAATACTATCCCGAAGTGCATCAATGGTGCCTCGATAAGCAATTGACCATGCTGGGCAATTCGGACATCCACGATCCCATTGCCATGTCGTACGATCCCCAAAAAGGCCAACGGCGTCCCATAACCCTGGTGTTTGCCAAGGAAAACACCTCCGAAGCCATTCATGAAGCGCTGCTGGATCGGCGTACGGCGGTCTATTTTCGCAACTGGCTGATCGGGGAAGAACGATTTCTTCGCCCCATCTTTGAGCAATCCATCGCCCTGGATTTCACCCAAATGACCTTGAAAGGCAAAGCGCGGCATTCCGTCGAACTTGCCAATCTCTCCGGATTGGATTACGAACTGGAACTGGACGGTGGATTCGACGAACTGATTCTCCCCAAAAAGATATCTCTTCCGGCAGGCAAGGCCGTTCTGTTGAACGTTCGAAGCGCCGTTGAAACGCTCAACGAGACGAAAAATTTTGAATTACCTTATCGGGTGACTAATCTGAAAGTACGTCCCAATGAAGGCCTTTCGGTGCGGTTGCCGATCACCGTGACGTTTGTGCCCAAGAGTTCGTAAGCGCACACGATATCCAAGCGCCAGGAGGTTCAATCGAAATTCCTCCTGGCGCTTCTTCATTTCCCCAACCGGCTTCGAAATCCCCCTTGCTATCTGCTATACTCAAACCACATTGTATCTGCGAGGGTATCTCATGAAACCAGGCGTTTTTTGGATGTTGTGTGCGATGCTGGCGGCGTTGGCGGGATGTTCGGGAACCGGGCCGGGAGATTCAAAAACGCCTGCGGGTGAATTCAAGGTCATCTTGATCACCGACGTGGGAGGGCTGGGCGATAAGGGATTCAACGACTCCGGTTGGGCCGGATGTCAGCTGGCACAGAAGAAAGCCGCCGAACGGGGAACTCCCATCGAGATTCAGTTTGTCGAATCGGAAGAGCAGACCGATTACGTTCCCAATCTGAATATGGCCGCCGAACGCGCCGATGCGGTAATCGCGCTGGGATTCCTGATTGCCGACGCGGTGAAAAAAGTGGCGGCGCATAATCCCGATAAACATTTCATTTTCGTGGATGGCGTGGTCGAAGGCGGTAACGTGGCCAGCATTGTGTTCCGCGCCAACGAAGCCGCCTTTCTGGCGGGCATTCTCGCCTCATACGTATCGGAGAGCGGCGTGGTGGGAGTCATGCCGGGCATGGATATCCCACCCGTGGAATCGTTCGCGGCGGGTTACCGGGCCGGCGCATTGACCGGCGGCGCATTGCAGGGGAAAACCATTCAGGCGCTCTCTACCACCATCGGAAGTTTCGACGATCCCGTGAAAGCCAAGTCGATCGCCATCAGTTTGATGGATCAGAAGGCGGATATCCTTCTCCAACTGGCCGGGAACAGCGGGCTGGGGGCGATCGAAGCCGTCAAGGATGCACCGGGACGAGCCTTCGTTATCGGCGTGGATATCGATCAGGACGATCTCGCGCCGGGCAAAATCCTGACAAGCATACTCAAACGCATGGATATCATCGTTTCCGAACAGATTCTGACTGCCCAGGCGGGGCAATTCCAAGGCGGTCCCATCAATGCCGGATTAAAGGAAAATGCGGTGGGACTGACCGACATGCGCCATACGCGTCAATTCGTTCCCGAAGAAGCTTTTCCCGCGATGGATAAAGCCAAAACGCTGATTGTGGAAGGGACGTTATCGGTTCCCCATACCTATGCGGAACTCAATTCATACGATGCCACCGCCGCGGCGACGCTGCTGAAATAACATGAAGGACGCAGAGGATCGCTCAACCGCCCTGCATGCACACGCTATCTGCAAACGCTTCGGCGCGACGCAGGCCAACGACAACGTATCGCTGACGCTGCGCTACGGGTGCATTCACGCCCTGTTGGGCGAAAACGGCGCGGGAAAATCCACTCTGCTTTCCATTCTGTACGGTCTTTATCCTCCTGACAGCGGAAGCATCGAGATCGACGGCCGAACCGCCGTTATGCGCCATCCCGCCGACGCGCTGCGGCTTGGCCTGGGATTGGTACAGCAGCATTTTTCCCTGATCCCCGCTTTTACGGTATTGGAGAATATCCTGCTGGGAGAAGAAGGCTGGCTGATCGACAAACATCAGGCGGAGAAAACCATCCTCGAACGCCTCGAACCTTTCGGACTGAACCTGCCTCTGCATCGCCGTGCCGGTGAACTGCCCGTCGGTTTGCAGCAGCAAGTCGAAATCGCCAAGGTATTGTTTCGCCGGGCACGCATCATGCTGTTCGACGAACCCACAGCCGCGCTGGTTCCTCGCGAGATCGACGAATTTTTGGAGACGCTCCAACGCCTGCGCGGACAGGGAATCGCGGTCGCTTTGATCACCCACCGACTTCCGGAAGTGATGCGCGTCGCAGACGATGTCACCGTTTTGCGAAAAGGCCGGGTGGTTTTGCAGGAGAAAATGGCTGACACGTCCGCCGAGTGCATCGCCCAGGCCATTGTCGGGGAGTCTCTCTCGGAAGAGATCTATCAAAAACCCGAGCCGGGCAGTCCCGTGTTATGGATAAAAAACGCCTGTTTTTCCTGTTCGTCGGCCCCGCAGACCTTCGAGGTATGCGAACGGGAAATTCTGGGTATCGCCGGAGTGGCGGGCAACGGTCAGGAAGAGATGATCGACGGGCTCTTGGGCCATTCCAGAATCCCGGCGGATATGATGATTCTGGACGGGGAAGACATCCGTTCTCTTTCTCTGGCCCAACGGAAAAGCCGTGGAATCGCGTATATCCCTCAGGATCGCCTGGGACGAGCGCTCCTGCCACATCAGACCCTCTTCGAAAATTACTGTTTGAATCGCGAGGCTCTGCCGGGATGCAGGCAATTTATCCTGCCGCGTCATGCGATCGCCGAACGGGCGCGCGCCTGTCTGGAGGAGTATCGGATCCAGGCGGCATCATTGTATAGTGAGGCGCGCAGTCTCTCCGGCGGACATCAGCAACGTCTGATTATCTCGCGCGAACTGCTTTCCCACCCCAAACTGATCGTCGCTCACGAACCGGCGCGGGGGCTCGACCTGCGCGCCACCCGTTTTGTCCACGAGCAACTGGCCGATCAATGCCGCCAGGGAACGGGTGTGATTCTCTTTTCATCGGAATGGACTCATTTGTTTTTACTCTGTCACCGAATTGCGGTTCTCTATCGGGGAGCCCTGGTCGAAATACGGGAGGCCGAACAATGGACGTTGCCGGAACTCGGCCGCCGCATGGTCGGGATGGAATAGCGGAAAATTGATCGATATGAGCCGAAACCGTCTTGTATCTCTTCTTTTGGCAATCGGGGCCGCATTACTGCTCACAACGCTTTTTCTGTGGCTAACGGGTTATTCTCCCACCGCGACGTTCAAGACGCTGATTTTCAGCACGTGGGGAACGTCGAGCGGTCTGATGCTGGTCGCCACGAAAACCACGCTGCTGATCCTGACCGGATTGGCGGTGGCGATACCCTATCGCGCAGGGCTTTTTAATATCGGAGGCGAGGGGCAAATCCTGTGGGGCGGATTAGCCGCCGCTCTGGTGGGAACCTGGCCGTTGGGCGCAGTCAGCCCCCTTCACGGACTTATCTGCCTGATGGCAGGAACGCTCTGCGGAGCGTTCTGGGGCTGGCTGGCGGCTCCTCTTAAAACATACCGCGGGATTCACGAAGTGATCTCCACCATCATGCTGAATTTGATTGCCTTTCAGTTCGTGAACGAGTTAACGTTCGGTTTTCTGAATGCGGGCAACGGTTTGAGCCGTACCGAGTTTATCCGCGAAACCGCCTT
>CAZFOX010000129.1:0-10006 GCA_964520565.1 uncultured bacterium
AAGGGTGTAATAAGATAGCCCGGGGCATCGCCCCGGGAACAGAATCGACAGAAACCTTAAGCCCTGTAGGGGCGAAATAATTTCGCTGGTCTTCTTTATAGGGCTAATGTTTAAGAATCAACAACGTCCCCATCGTCTAGGGGCCTAGGACATCGGCCTTTCACGCCGGTAACGGGGGTTCGAATCCCCCTGGGGACGCTTTCTTCCAAGCATTCTATATCCAACCAATCTAATCGTAATAATCCCCTAAAACCAATTTCCCATCCTATTTTGCATTTTAACGCTATTTCTTTGCCGGTCTCTTCCCAATATATAGGGAAGTAATTTCCTGGCCAGGAATTCCCGGGACGCGCAATCAGCAGCCTTTCTCTTTACTAGGCGAGGAAGAGAAAGGTAACGGCTGTTCAGTCTATGCGCTTGCGTCCAACCAACCGTTGGGCGCGCCCAACAAAAAAGAAAAAAATCGGAAATAGAGCGAATGCGAAAGGAACGAGAAAAATAGAAATAGAAAACAAAAAATCTCAAATAACCCTCAAAGAAAACGATTTCCCCCCATGAAATCGTCTCTCCCTGCAGATTAAACTGCAGGGGCAGACCCCGAGCCTGCCCCTTGCGATCCATTTCTATGCATTCTCACCTTATTTTGAACTATCGAGGGATTTACGTTGTTTCCAGAAGGGCAACAAATCCTTCCATCCAATCAATATCACATTTTGTTCTTCGATGAAATTCTTCATGGCCGGATCAGTGAAAATCCGGTACTCCGTCAACCGCCTTGGGTACGTTCCCGTTATCCGTTCGTATTCCTTCGATTCATCCGCTAGATGCAAAATCACCAGCGAAAGGCCTGGTTTCAGGTTCTGGATCAACTCCCTGTACGCATCTCCGATTTTCTCCACCGGAACGTCGCCAATCTCCGGCATGAAATCCAAAAGCGGAACCCTCCGGCTTTCCATGTCTTTGGATAACTGGACAAATCCCTCCCGGCTTTCTTCCGGCAGTATTTTGGTAAACTCTTCTTTCGCCTTGAAAAACATGAGTGGAATGTCGTATTCTTCCGCCACTCGCAGAGCCATTCTTAAGTACGCAGGATTGTAATATAGAGTTCCCATATGCGAATCGAGATGGGTGGGTTTCATGCCGTGCTGAAGCGCAAAATCGATTTGCGCCCTCATTTCCACCTCGGCCTCCTCAACAGACGCACTCTCGTATACTTCCCGAACTCCCCGATGCATATATCCGCTCTCATCGATTAGACCCTTGACACTGGAAAATGGCGCAAGCGGCCGCCAGCGGTAATATTTCCATTCGGAAGTGTGAGTGAGGTGCAACCCCAGATCCGCATCCGGATGATTCTGGGCATACTCGGCGATTTCCAGAAACCAGGGGCAGGGAACCATCACGCTGCCGCATGTGACTATTCCCTTTTCCAAAGCGTCGATGGCCGATGTATTGGCCGAATGGCACATGCCGATATCGTCCGCGTGAATGATTAACAGCTTGGCGTCTGCCGGATACCCCATTCTTTCCGCCAAGGTATCCGATTCCACTTGGACGCCTGTAAACAGAACGCATAATAAAAAAACCACAAAGATTCGATTCATCATTCCATTGATTCCTTTCCAACCATAAGAATGCAATATCCTACCATGATTCAAACAAAAGAGCAGTGTTTTCCAAACGTCTCACGCTTCGAATCTCTTCAGGAAAAAAAAACCTGGGATAGCATATGGAAAATTACCCAATCCACCCATCCTGAAAGATCGGATAATCTAACTGGATGTACCGGGTAGAAATTTCCCAATAATTCTGAGGTATCCAAATGGCTGTTCATCCCGCCGCTTTCGACTTGGCTCCCGGTATCCTGCTGGGTGGAGATTCATTTGTATTAATCGCAGGCCCCTGCGTGGTAGAATCGCGCGACCGGGTGTTTTCAATCGCTGAAAAACTCAAAGAAATCGCCTCCCGGCTCAATATCCCTTTCGTTTTCAAATCCTCTTTCGACAAAGCCAACCGCACCAGCCATGAGTCGTTTCGTACCATTGGTTTTAACGACGCGCTCGATATCCTTGCCCGAGTCCGTAAGGAATTCGATATCCCCGTCCTGACCGATGTGCACGAGTCGCATCAGGCCCGTATTGTGGCGGAACAGGTCGATATTCTTCAGGTTCCTGCTTTTCTTTGCCGGCAAACCGATTTGTTGGAAGCCTGCGCTCGTACCAATAAGCCGGTTAATATCAAAAAAGGCCAATTCATGGACCCCGAAGGCATGCGCTACGCCACGGTCAAAGTGAAGGGATTCGGCAACAACCGTGTTTTCCTGACCGAGCGCGGCTCGTCGTTTGGATACAACAACCTGATCGTGGATATGCGGGCGCTTCCGGTCATGCGCCAGTTCGCGCCGGTTGTCTTCGACGTAACGCACAGTCTCCAGCAACCGGGAGGACAGGGTGAAACCTCCGGGGGACAACGGCAATGGGCGCCCTATCTGGCGCGAGCCGCGGCGGCGGTGGGAGTCGATGGCTTCTTTATCGAAACGCATCCCGATCCCGACCGCGCTCTAAGCGACGGCCCCAATATGATCCCCTTGGATAACATGGAACGCCTTCTGGAATCGCTTCTGGATGTCTGGAACGCCTGCCGGCCGTATGTCAAATAATAAAGTACGGAAGATTCCACTCACTGGGGATTTCGTAATTTTCTCCGCAACAAATCCAACGCGCTATTGACCAGATGGGCATGCGCGGTTTCTCCATGACCGCGGACTCCAATCCGCTTCATTTCAAATCCATCCTGGAGCGATCCCACCGCGACCCATACAAAAGAGGTATTACTCGCATCCCGGATATCCTCGCTGACCGCGATGCTCCAGTGGCTGTTCGTGCGCTCGCACGCTCGACGCGCGGCCTTCTCGGTTTGCTGCGATCGTAAAAAAGGATCGCTACTCGGCAGAGAAAAATCGATATCGAGCATCGCAGCCATCACCCGATCGCTCGGAGCGACGAAACCGCCGGAATAGACCTGGGTGGCATCCTGCGCGTGGCTGAGACAGGCGGCGATAGAACCGCCGCTGCCGGTCTCCACGGTCACCAACGAGGATTTCCGTTCCCTTAACTGGCGGATGATGCAATCCTCCAGACTGGAATCATCGTCCGAATATAGATAATCGCCCACATATTGCAATAATTCCTTCTCTAATCCTTTTAACCGTTCACGATCCTCAGGCGTATCGCCGGGCAATGAAAAGGTATAATCGACCCTCCCCAGTTCGAATCGAGAACTGATTATGACATCTTCCGGCATTTTCATGTTCTGGTGCATGGCGTGATCGATGTTCGATTCGCCGATACCCACAAAACGCATGGTGACGGAACTCCCGATGGAATGAATACCGAAGCGTTGGGCGAAGAAGGGGATCAGTTCGTTGCTTACCATGGGCTGCAATTCACGCGGCGGACCAGGCAATGAGACAACCACCCGGTGACCGTCGTCAAAAACCAATCCGACCGCCGTTCCGTTGGGATTGGTTAGATAGGTTCCCCGAACTGGTGTCAGGGTTTGGCGTTGCATATTTTCACGAATCTGTTCCCGGGATTCCACATTGAAACGCCGCATCATGGCTTTCATGACTTCCGGATGTTCGCGCAGTTCGATCCCGGTAAATTCGGTCAGAGTTTTTCGGGTTATATCGGCATCTGTGGGTCCCAATCCCCCCGTCACAATAATCAAATTCGTACGTTCGCTAGCATAGTGCAAAGCATCCAGCAAATCCTGTCGGCGATCGCCGACACAGAGGGTTCCCAGGCAACTGCAACCCAATGGTTCCAGGGTTTGTGTGAGAAATGGCACATGCTTGTCTTCATAGATGCCCCGCAGGATTTCGCTGCCTGTAACGACAATCATATAATCGGTAGGTTTATCTTCTCCACTCTTTTCACCACACCATCCGTTGAAAGCGAATCCGATCAGAAATACCGCTCCCAGGATCGCATACAATGTTGTCCAAATTGATTTGTTATCCATAACCATCCTCAATTCAGCAAGAATTCATCGAATAGTTGCTGTATTGTACTATCAGAAATCCACTTTGGCTCCTACAATAAACTGTATTGTTCGCTAAGAGCAATCGTAAATAAAAATCATCCAACAATGCCATGAAGAAAAGATCGTCGAATCCCTCGCTGTTATCGATTTTTTTGACGTTCTTCGCTGTCCTGTGTCTTTTCCATCCATCCTCGTTTGCGATCGGCCCGGATTCGCAGATATCGGGAATACACACATTAGGTGCCACAGACAGCCTCCAGCAGATCGCCGTCGAAGCGGTCTATTACCTGCCAGCCGATTCGGAACCGTTGCCCGATTGGCAGGAGCGAATCGATTATTTGATGCGGCGGGCGCAAAAATTCCACCGCCGCGAATTGACCGGCCAGTCCGATCTAACCTACCGCATTTATCCGGAACCGTTCATTTCTTCCGCCACGGCAATGGGATTCCCCCAGGACGATCCCAATAATTTCTTCTGGCAGATCGTCAATGAAGTCTGGCATTCGGGAAAAATCAAAATCCAATCCGACGCCTTTCCCATCATCTTGGTGTTTTCCGACCACAACTACTCGCCCAGTTACGATGACTGGACTCGGGAATGCCGAGGTGTGGGATGCCTGTTTCCCGAGCCGCATTCCGATTGCGCGGGTCATGTCAAATCCAATGGCGAAGACCGCCCCGGCTCACGCTGCGGCGGTTCCCGCGCGCTTTTCTGGCCGGAAATGCACATCGGCCTGGGTCTGGTTACTGCCGATGGCTGGAAAGTCCCCCTCCTGGGAAGCGACTGCGTGGTTTATCACGAGGGCATCGGCCATAGTATCGGCCTTCCTCATCCCGAACCCATCGACGATTCCGTTATGGGACTGGCGCAATATGTGGACGGCATTCACTTGACGTGGCTGAATGAAAATCAAAAACTGGCGCTAGGTTGGGAAAAAAAGGCCGTCGATCGTTCCACCCTGTTTTCCACTTTCAACGTCGAACACTCTCCCCATTGCCCCTCCGCCACGGAACCGGTGCAAATCCTGGCCACGTTTCCCATTCATTTTCACCCAAACCTCATCCGGGCGGAATATCAAACCGCTCTCCGCGAACCGTTCCAACGGATCGATGCCAATGTTTCTTGGCAAAAGGATAATTATTATAATTTTCTCTGGACGCTTCCTCCAGTGGAAAAAGGAAAGAGTATCGCCTACCGAATTCGTGTCGAAACCGAGGAAGGCCAACAGGAATCCATCTGGCATTATTACAAAATCCGCTGATGACACCCCATCATTCGGAAGCCAGAAGTTTTTGATAGGCTTCGATCAGCTCGGATTCATCAAACTGAACCAGGAAAGCGTTGGCTTTCGATCCATCGTAAGCGTCCCGCGCCACACCCGCCCAATAGTACATCAGTGCGATGTTGCCATTGGGGTTTAAAACCGCGCTGGGATAGCCAAAATCGCCGCGAACCGGCCGGGAAGCGATAATCCCATACGAATAATCCCATGTCCGCCCCCGGTCGCGGGAAATGATTCCTCGAATGACTTTTTCCTCGCTCGAACGGTCTCCATAAAAACACACAATCCACCCGTTATTCAGCAGCACCAAATCGGCCGGATGCTGCATGAATCCGGTCAGGCGCAACGGCGAAGACCAGGTCCGCCCTCTATCATGACTAAAGGAATAATCGAGACGCTGCATGGCGCTGCTGCTACGTCCCACCGCCACCAGGCGCCCGCCGGGCAGTTCAAGAAGAGACGTTTCATTGTGTTGCGCCATAATCAGGGAGGGTTCACCCCAACTACGGCCACCATCTGCCGAACGAACCAGATAGGCATAATCGCCCTCCAGGGCACGCCGGTTTTCCGGCATATCAATCCGCTCCGAATAGGGGCCATATACATTCATCAACCAATCGCCGTTGGAGATCGCCAGAATCCGCCCATAGGGCGAACAGGTTTCCAATCCCTCCACGCCCAGTGGTTGAGGAGAAGACCAGGATACTCCCCCATCGCTGGATACGCAAAAGAGGCAGCGGGCGCGGTTCAAATCGGGATCGTACTGGCCATCCGGCCTATAACTGGCCTGTTCGTGATAAGCGAGAATCAGTCTCCCTCCGGATTCCACGCCCACGGCGGGATTCCGGTCGTCCGCGGGACCATCGATCGCCACTTGAGGCGCACTCCAGATTTCTCCCAGTAAATCCGCACGGCAACGGCTTAACGCTCCACCGATTCCCAAATGCCCTCCACCCGTGCGCAAGATGGCACAAAGTTGAAGATCGTAACAATTCAAGACAGGAAAATACCCCCCGCCATCCACAACGACGGTTTGTTGAACGGAGGGTAACTGAAAGACATTGATCGATTTGGGTTGAATATTTGTTTCCTGAGCGAAAACCAAGGAACAAAACAAACTCCCCACCCAGCATACGAGGCAACCCATTCTTGTTCGAATTGAATCCATGAAAATCCCCCATGAATGAAACCTATTCGTCCTCATCCTCGGACGAGCGGGCTACGCCATATTCATGTAACTTCCGAATCAACGTACGGCGGCCGATTCCAAGTGCCTCCGCCGTCTTGGTTCGATTCCCATTAAATTTATCCAATGTTTCCAGAATAACTCGTTTTTCGATATCCGACAATTTCATATCGCCCATAGGGAACGATTGATAATCCACTTGGGAATCGCCCTCGACATCCCGCCGAATTTCCTGAGGGATATTCTCTCTCCTCAATGTTTCCCCGCGGGCGAGAATCACCATGCTTTCCACAACCCCCAGAAGTTCGCGAACGTTGCCCGGCCAGGAATATTTCTGAAAAAGATCGATCGTGTCCTCTTCGATTTTCATCCCGGATTTCCCGTTTTCCCTGGCAAATCGGGCGACAAATGACTTGGCCAAAAGTGGGATGTCCTCGCGGCGTTCTCGCAATGGCGGCGTATCGAGAGTGACGACTTTTAACCGGTAAAACAAATCTTCCCGGAATTTCTCTTTCTCCACTTGTTTCTGTAAATCCACATTCGTGGCCGCCAGGATGCGGATATCCACATGAATAGTTTCCGATCCTCCCACCCGCTCGAATTCCTTCTCCTGAAGAACGCGCAACAGCTTTACCTGAATGCTTGGCGAGATTTCGCTGATCTCGTCCAGAAAAATCGTCCCTTGATGAGCTTGCTCGAATCGTCCCTTGCGCTGCTTGATCGCCCCGGTAAACGCCCCTCGTTCGTGGCCGAACAACTCGCTTTCCAATAGGTTTTCCGATAGCGCCGCACAATGAATGGGAACGAAAAGCCGATCTCTGCGGGGACTGAGATTGTGGATTGCGCGCGCCACCAGCTCCTTTCCCGTACCCGTTTCTCCGGTTATCAGCACGTTGGCTTTCGTGGGAGCGACCTGTTTGATCTGTTCGATCAAATCGAGAATAGCCGGACTCTTGCCAATGATCCCTTGAATTCCCTCCAGCGGCGTATCACGTTCACGCAAATACTGGATCTCCACTTCCATCTGCTGTTTCTTTAAGACTTGATCGATCAGAACTTCCAATTCATCCAGATCGACGGGTTTGGTGAGGTAATTGTAAGCGCCCGCTTTCATGGCATCGACCGCCATCTTGATATCGCCATACGCCGTGAGAACGATCACATTGGATACCAGGTCTTCTTCCCGGGCTTTTTTCAGTAACGTGATGCCATCCATCCCCGGCATGCGGACATCCGTAATCAACAAGTCGTAATTCTGCCTGCAAAGCCGGGTGTAAGCTTCATCTCCATCGGCAGCCAGATCGATCTGCCGATACTCTGATTGCAGCGCCTTGCGCAATCCCTCCCGCGCATTGAACTCGTCGTCCGCGATTAAAATCATCTGAGTCATTTCATTCCCAGCCACCTGTATTTCACTCATTATAATAGGGATGCATGACCGGCCATAGAGGATGATTCATTCGGAAAAGGTATATTCGAATTCGGGATCGATCGCCGCATGGCCGGCGTTCGATCCCATATCCCCGTTCCTAGAGACTGCTCTCGGCGAATAATTGGAAAGGGGATACTTTCAGGAGGGAATCCAACACACTATCGAAGAACATTCCGCGTTGACGCTTGGCGTTCAGGTTATTACTCAAGAAATCCACATTCCCGGAATTATCGCAGTTAAAGGGCGTATACAGATGAAACGGTTCGTTCCGAAATATCCCGAACACTTCCACGTTCTGTTCGTCCCAGGGAAAATCGATCAACCACCCCCGTTGATCGGCGGTTTCCATATCGATATTCCGTTTTTCAATACTCCGTTCTTTCTTTCGAAGGACAATTTCCTCAATCGATTGGCGGGAAGTATCCACTACATTCATACCCTTGCCTTGCAGAACCTGTCCCCGGCTGTCCGCCGATATTTCCTTCCGGCGTTTGTCGATTTCCGTTTCCGTTATAGTAAGGATGCCGGGTGGATTGGATTCCTTATTGACCAGTTTGGCGAATACTTCCAAAAACCGTTCCAGATGAAGATGGTACTGATCGGCCGCATACGCTCTCGCAAAACCGTTTTTCCCATAGAATACGATATTGCGCGGCATGGAATCGATCAGCGATTGCAACGAATCCATGTTACCGTGAATGTTCTGAAAGACGAACGCGCGAAAACGGGCCGAAAGATCGGTACGCGATAAGAACTGCCGAACGCGGTTATGATCGGCATTGTTAAATCGGACTTCATTATTGAACTGCCAACTATAAAGAATACATTCCAACGATTCCACCTGATCGGGTTTGATCGGACAATGTTTATCGTCGCACTGCTTGTCCATTGCCTCCAGAAATGCCTTATGGCTCAAAATGTCCTGCTCGTAATCCTTCAACAATCCCCCCCGTAAACTGGATACAATCCCTTCCAGGATCGCCTGGTTGGAACTGGTGACGCCTTTTGAGGCTTCCGATACTAAGGTCTGTTTGTAAATCGTCAGCCATCGATCCCATCCCTCGATACCCTGAATATTGGAAAGCGCCTTGGTATCCTCCCCCGCCGCGTGATGCCCCAACATAATATATCCGATATGATCAGCCAGCTTGCGAATCAAAATGCCACCATATCGCTGTAAAATTCGATCCTTCCCCTCCAGATTGATCCCCGATTCCTGCAGGAAACGTTTGGCTTCGCTATCCGATGTCGATACAATCCGGTGAAGTAAATCTTTGACTTGCTGGCGAATGCTGTTTTCCAATTCCTCCGTTCGCCGGACGGTCTGTTCAATCCGTTCGATGATCTGTTGATCGTTGACTTTCCGGTATTTTTGATATTCGTCGCATTTCTGTTCGAAGTAGGAAAAATCATCCAGTGTCAACCAAACGCGGGCTTTCTTGAAACTTTCCTTGACAATTCGTTCCCCCCATACTCTTTCCTTACTGGTTTTACGCCAGGACCATTTATAAAAAGCGGTAGTTTTCCCACCCCACCAGCGGTTTTTCAAACCCAAATCACCCAGGAGTTGTACTTGTTTATTCGATTGGGCGACGCCACCCAGGAGTAGTATTAAAACGATGATTCCACCAATCGCAAAGACAGGAATTAGAATAAAAAGAGGCATCGATATCCTCGCACCCCATCCAAAAGCAAGATACTTATTCAGTACAAAATATGTTGCAATATATTGATAATTTTATATATAATACAGCAACTTTATTGAGATTCAAGCAAAAATTTGGCGGATTGCATGAAAGAACGGCCAAATGGGTATTGAAATCCACGGATATGACTTTTAGATTGCTTCACTTCGTTCGCAATGACACAATGCCTCGCTATGACACAAATGCCTCGCTATGTCATCGCGTGCCCACTTTGGCTGGTGCCGTGAACTGGATAATCCAGAAATCCTTTTTCAACGGAATGGATACCAATAGCAGTATATTTTCTGCCCTTGCGAGACTGGCGGATATCTCAAATACTTATGTGCTTGATACAAGAAGCGCATCGATAATTGTA
>CAZFOX010000130.1:0-9967 GCA_964520565.1 uncultured bacterium
ATAGGGTTTATTGCTCCCGTCGCTGATCAGATAGAACGCCACTTCGCCGCGCGGACATTCGCCGCGGACATACACTTCGCCGCCCTTGGGCGGTTTTAATCGCGGCGGAACTTTGGCGCGGAATTCACCGCCTTCCGGGAAACCTTCCATGACTTGTTCGAGAATGCGAACGCTTTCGTACATCTCGAGAACGCGTTGATAATAACGATCCCAACAGTCGCCCACAACCCCATGCGTTCCTTTGCCGTAGGGGATTGCGAACTGAAAGCGCGGATAGATCGAATAAGGTTCGTCGCGCCGCAAATCCCAATCGACGCCCGACGCGCGAAGCATGGGGCCTGTCAGGCCATAGGCTATCGCTTGTTCGGCGGGAATGGGAGTCACGTTCGCGGTGCGTTTGATGAAGATTTGATTGAAACTGAGCAGTTGATTGAGAGAATCCAACTTGGCCGGAAATTGCCGAATGAATTGTTGGGCTAAAGTCATGGCGCGAGGCGTCATATCCGCATGAACACCACCGATTTGAACGTAACCGAAACAAAGCCGTCCGCCGGACAGTTCCTCCAGAATGTCGAGAACCATCTCCCGTTCGCGGAAGCAGTGCAGGAGCGGCGTCCAGGCTCCCATATCCAGGCCGAATGACGCCAACAGAATTAAATGGCTGGCAATACGGTTCAATTCTCCCACGAAAACGCGGATAAATTCGGCTCGTTCGGGAACTTCGATTCCACACAATTTTTCCACCGCCATCGACCAGGTCCAGTTGGTGTTCATGGCGGAAAGATAATCCATGCGGTCGGTGTAGGGCACATAGGCTTGATATTCAATCGATTCGCCGATTTTTTCCTTGCAACGGTGCAAAAAACCGATCTGGGGAACGGCGCGGTGAACGATCTCGCCGTCGGTTTCGAGTTGCACCTGCAGAACGCCGTGCGTACTGGGATGCTGCGGACCCATGAATATCTTCATGGGTTCGCCTTGTAACGGTTTGGGTTGCGCGGCTTGGATCGTTGGCATTATCGAACTCTCAAAACCTGTTTTTACGCGGTCGGGGCTATCCCTTCATATCCCCGTTCTTTATCCCTAGTCACTCGTTACTGCATTTTATAGACCTAACTCGCGAAGCCGTTCATGCTCCGGCATCTTGTAATCTTTGCGCAGGGGATGGCCTTCCCACTCATCGGGCAGCAAAATACGCCGAAAGTCCGGGTGCCCTTCATAGACGATACCGAGTAGATCGAACGATTCGCGTTCGTGCCAATTGGCCGCCGGCCAGATGGATGTCACCGAAGGCACAGATGGTTTGCTTTTCGGAACGCGGACTTTGAGGATCGCCCAATGACGGAGAGACAGGGAAAATAAATGGTAGACGCTTTCAAAACAATCCGCCTGTTCGACGCCGCTCAGACAGTGCAGCATGTTGAAGGCGGTGCGTGGATCGTCCTTCAGAAAGCGGGCGATGGCGGGCAGAGAGTCGGTACGAACCACAATAAAAGGATCGCGGCGGCTTTTTTCTTCTTCGCCGCCGGATACGGTGAATTCCAATACCGCTTCTTTTCCGAATGTCTCTTGCAGCAGGTTGAAGATTTCCTGTTGGATCATCGCAGAAATACCCGCCAGACGAGAGGGCCGGGCAATCCTCCTTACGCCGCCGAGGTTTTTTGTTTACGCAAAATCCGATCCTGGCGAATCTTTTGTTGTAATTCAATCAGTCCCGCCAGCAAAGCTTCTGGACGTGGCGGACAACCCGGCACGTAAACATCCACGGGAATGTACAAATCGACGCCCTTCACGACGTGGTATCCGTGTTCGTAATACGGGCCCCCGCCAATGGCGCAACTTCCCATGGCAATGACCCAACGGGGTTCGGGCATCTGATCGTAAAGCAACTTGATTCGTTTGGCCATCTTGTAGGTGACGGTTCCGGCCACAATCATCAGATCGGCTTGCCGGGGCGATGGACGAAAAACGCCCGCCCCAAACCGGTCGATATCGAAACGGCAGGCGGATGCATGCATCATCTCAATGGCGCAACAGGCCAGTCCGAACGTCATCGGCCAGACCGAAGATAACCGCGCCCAGTTGAAAAGCGCATCCACCGAGGTGACAATAACGTTTTCTTCAAATTTCCCTTGTAGATATCCCAACGTGGTATACCTCATGCTGTTCCGGAATAATCCGGTTATCAAGAGCGGTTCTCAAAAGTTGATGCGCTAATCTCACGCTCCATCTTCGAAAAAGCCAATCATTTCTGGCTTTTTCGAAACGCGAATACACACGAAATTTTGCGAATCACTCCAAAAGCCGGTATGGTTCCTGGTAATCGGGCCGGTTTAGAACGATATTGTACCCTCGATTCACTTTGGAACCAGTGAACACGGGGAATTTATCGTTTGGGAGAGATGGATATCCGGCCTTTATTCCATAAAAAATAGCCGATGGCGCATATCACACCCACACATAGGGCAACGTCGATCAGAGGAGAATACGCAAAACTAGCCTGCATATGTTCGATAGGTAATTCCATGGTCTCACACCCTCAATCTTTACAACGGGTTGCTTGGATGATTGGTTGGTTTGGTTTTCGCTCGCGCAACACCCATTCCAGGTGCCCCTTCGCCCAACAATACGCCAGCCCAAGTCCTAATATCAACAGAAACACAAACATTTCATAAAAGACCAGCATCCCTACGCCGGGTTCACGCAATAGATTCTTGTAAACCACCGCCCAGGGTATGATGAATAACACTTCGACGTCGAAAATGATGAATAGAATGGCAATAATGTAATAGCGGATATTGAAACGAATCCACGGCGATCCGATTGGCCGCTCGCCGCATTCGTAATTCGAAACCTTTTCCGGATAGGCGTTCTGTGGACGGAAAAGCCGATTGAGAATTAGATTGCCACCGACAAACACCACAGCCGCCGCGATGAATATAAGAGCCGTGGAATATTGCAACGGCACAGAAAACTCGTTCACTCTCGTTAAGGCCTCCCAAAACGACTCAAACTCATCAGGTCGCCCAAAACTGGCGCTAAACAACGCTTATAAGTATTAGCATCTCCAAGCCCGTCATGCAAGAGTATATTTGCAAATAGTTCAGAAAAACCTGCTCGCAATTCTATCGATATACCCGTTGTCCGGTAGAACGATGGATGGGCTATCATGTTATTTATCTTTATATTTATCAAACAAATATAACAGAATTTACACTCATCGATTCCCAATCAATATTACTGGATTCCTGATTCCCAGAGCAGGTGAAGGGGAAATTTCTTGGATGACTGGTTGGGAATCTCCTCGCTTATCGCTTCCCGCTGACAAACTTAGAAAAAGGGATGGCCAAGATTTCGATCTATCGGGGAAGTATGTTTTCGATAACATTATTCATACTATTCACAACGTTATCCACTAAAGTCATTTGCATTTCCTGCATACTCCGGCATAGAGAAGCCAATCCTTTGATCTTCTCGGGCGGGGCGTTTTCTATGCGTGCTTGTTCGATTAAAGCTTCAGTCTTCCCCAGAGTTTCCTGGCACAACGCCAGATGATCGTGGATCGCGCGAATCAATTCCAGAGTGGTATTAATAAATAAATCCTGTTGGCGTTGCTTCCCCATCAGCAAAGAGGCCACAGTTTCGAAATTATCGATGTAGGGAGCACCGTCTCGAAAAAAGCGCCGATGTTGATTTCGTTCGGAATTGGCTTCGCACATAATATTCTGCTCCAGCAACGCTCCGCTTCAGATATGGTTTGTGCCATGCGGAGAATCGTTTTAATTTTACATGGGTCCAATGGATTTCCGTAAAAAAACATTAAATCCCAGCCGTCCAATTACGGTATCATATCACATTTCAATTATATAGGCAGAGTGAATGGTACTTCGAATCAAAAAAAAATTGGGCACCTCTCAGCATCCGATGCTCCTCTAGGTTTGTTTATCGGAAAAGCCGAGAAAATACCCAATTTCTCTTTCTCGTCACTATGGTCGTTTCCATATTATACACGAAAACAAACCCTCTGTTTACTCCCAGGCATTTCTCTGTTGAATCTTCGTTTCGTGTCTTATTGATACCGGAAAATATAGTCTCATTCCGATCTCTTTTTTAGGATTGGAATTTACTCTCCCACGGATCGGCAATATCCTGAAATAAGAAAATTGTCTCGCTTGATCGCCGGAAGAAAGGATCCCCTATCATGAAATACCGAAAAGGAGCGTTCACGTTAATCGAATTGTTGATTGTCGTGGCGATTATTGGAATTCTGGCGGCCATTGCCGTACCCAATTTTCTCAATGCCCAGGTACGGGCCAAGTGCGCGACGACTCAGGCCGATATGCGGGCTCTTTCCACCGCATTGGAGTCCTACCATATCGATAACAATATGTATCCGCCTACTCCGAATACAGCCGGCAACCTGCGTTTCGCGCGTCTCGCCAAACTGACTTCGCCGGTTCCTTATATGAGCTCCGTACCCCGCGATCCCTTCCGCAGTGGAGTCGATCCCAATAATTCGGGTACGCTGTTTCAGCCCGAAGACAGCGCGTATCCATTATGGGATCCCGAATATGCCAATACACAGCGGCAGAATGGAACCACCTTCCAATGGATTCCCGAACAACAGGGAAATCGGGGTGCTTATGTCCTGCATGGAGCCGGTCCGGATACCGATTACGAAGCCGCACAGGGAATGCCGCTACACTTTTACGAAGGCAGCAATGGCTTACGCAGTAGCGGCGATTATTACCGGTTTGGCGCATAACCCATTCATACATTTTATCTTGCGTTTCTTTGAACCAAGAGAATTCGGCTTCTCATGCGGGAAAACAACCGTGTAGGGGTGTATCTTGCATTCTTCCTGTTTCTTTTCATCAAGGCCTCACTCTCTGGTAATAATGAAAAGTGAATGAATTCCAAAACTTTTCTGCAACGATCCGGAGACGCTTGCGTATTACTGGGTGAACGCAAAACAGAGAATGAATCCAGAACCAATCAGCTCCATAGAAACGCTTCCCGATGCGCTGGTGGACGATCGCTCGTTGAACGTGCGCATTGCACAGGGTGACGAACGAGCGTTCGCTCAGCTTGTAAGCCGTTATTCTGTCCCGGTTTACCGGTTTTTGACCCGGATGCTCGGCTCGAGCGAGGATGCGGAAGATCTGACCCAGGAAACGTTTTACGCCGTCTTTAAGAATCATCAGAAACTGCGGGACGATGTGGATATTCATCCATACCTTTTTACGATTGCCCGGCGCAAAGCGATCTCTCACATTCGATGGCGCCGCGTTCGGAGGATCGTAAGGCCTCTTTCGTTGGAACAGGAAAGCTCGGTGATAGGCTTTGATCGATCCCCTGTAGAGACGATCGAGCAAAGACAAAAGGAGACGCTGGTTCAGGATAGTCTGAATCGGTTGCATCCGGATAAGCGGGCTGCGGTTATCCTGCGGTATTTTGAAGGTTGTTCCTATGCAGAAATTGCCCGCATTCTGAATAAACCGGAAGGTACGGTCAAATCGCTGGTATTTCGCGGTGAGGAAGACCTTCGCACACGGATTGGGCGGCGGTTAAAAATGGATGAGGTGAGTCATGAATCCGAATGATACCCAAAAACGAGAATTACTTCTACGCTACCTGGAAGCGCGAGAATTGGGGTTTCGGGATCTTTCTCCGGAAGAACGGGAAGCCGCCGAGTCGCTTTTGCGGGAAGACGAAGGGGCGCGCCGAGAAGGGGAAGAAATCGTCAATCACCTTCGCCTGTTAGGGAGTCTGCGGCCGCCGGTTATTCCGGCCGATCTCAGCGAGCGCTGTTTAGAAGCCCTGCATGGACGGCGTGTTAAGAAAGTCAGGGGATTTCGCTGGCATTGGGCCTGGGTGGGATCGTTGGCCGTTTTGTCGATCTTTCTCTTCGGAATTTGGATCGGCCAGCGGATGACCCAGCCCGATGTTCCACCCTTTATACAACTGGTACACGCCCAGGAGTATTTCATTGGCCGTCTGGAAACCAATCTGGCGCAGTATTATCAACAACCGTCTCTGACCGCCGAGAATCCCTGGTATCAACCCATTGAAAATCTGAAAACCACTAGCCAGGCCTTCGCTGCAGCCTATGAAAAGAACGCGGGCGATCCGGTCATCGCCCGGGGACTGTCGCTGGCTCTGGCACAAAATATCAATCTATTGAAAAGCCTGTGCGACTATATTGAAAACAACAACGCCATTCCCGATCAAGATATTCAATTGTTCGATACGGTATTGACATCGGATGGAGGCGCGATTTAAAGCGGTTCTCGCTCGGCAATTCATTTTCCACCCCGGGGAAAATTTGAATGAATATCGACAATCGATTAAGGAGAAAAATCATGAGAAAAATTACTTTCGCCATTCTTATAACATTGCTGACCTTTTTCCCTGCCTTGCCCACTCTTTTCGCGGAAGAGGTGGAAAATGGAGAAGTGGACGTATTGGAAAAAGTGGATGAACTGCAGGAATTGGATGATTTAGAAGCCGCTATACACGCCAAGGATATGGAACAGTGGGCTAAATCGTTCGCCGAACAGGCGAAGACAATGGCCCATCAAGTCGAGGCGCAATCCAAGGATATGCAGGCAAAAATGAAGGAAGTGCAGGTTCAGATTGAGAGAATGATGCCGGAGATCGAACAAACCATGCATCATTCCCTGGCTTTGATGGAAGATATCCCCATCCAGATTCCCGAGATCCCTCCCATCCCTCATATCCCCAATATGCCGAAAATTTCCCATCTCGCGCAGATCGATGAAAACTTCAAGGGAGAAATCGAGAAATCCGTCGAATCTCTGGATGCTGAGGTTCAACCGGGGACTCCATTGAAAGTCGATACAATCTTTTCGAGTGTCAGTATTGTACCTGGCGATAGCGATACGAAGATTCATGCCACTGTTACAAAAACGACCGGCGCGGATACCAAAGAAAGAGCGGTGGAAATGATGAAACTTTTCCGCATCTGGCTGGATAAAACCTCCGACGCAGTCGAGATTCACGTTCAGTTCAACCAGGAGAATCAGACGATCAAAGGGCGTAACACGATGATGCACTGCGATCTGGCGATCGTAGTTCCCGCTCAAACGCCAATCTCCCTGCGCAACTCCTTCGGCGATGTCACCATCCAGAAAATTCAGAACGACATTCAATCCGA
The DNA here is from genome assembly GCA_964520565.1 of uncultured bacterium. GTDB lineage: Bacteria > Hinthialibacterota > Hinthialibacteria > Hinthialibacterales > Hinthialibacteraceae > CAZFOX01. Next base: position 7,178 of record CAZFOX010000130.1, read on the forward strand.
AAACAAGTTCGGCAACACAGTCATAACCGGGACTCGTGGAACTCTCAACGCCGCTTCCGAGTATGGGCAACTCTCGATCGAAGATCACGAGGGCAACGGCAAGGTACGCGGCCAATTCGGCGATGTCTTCATCAATAAACTGAACGGCGATCTCTCTGCTGAAACCGGGTATGGCAAAACTCAGATATCCACGGAACGTAAAGACGCAAAGATCGACGGAAAGTTTTCTTTCGGCGAAGCCGCCATCAATCTGCCCTCCGATTATTCAGGCCGGATCGAAGCCTTCGCCTCGTTTGGAGAGATCAAAGCTCCTGAAAAACTGACCAAAAAGAAGAAAATGTTCAACGAATCCGTCGAAGGCGAGATCGGCGCGGGGCAGGGACGGGTACAGGTCAAAAACAGTTACGCGCCGGTTGAGATCACCTTGGGGAAAAGCCTTTTTGAAAAGTTAACCGATCTGTCCAAAACCGCTTCGGAAAAGATCGATAAGACGCTGGGAAACGATAAACCCAATACGCTTTGTGAAGGCTTGGTGCTAGATGCCAAGACCGGGCAACCTATCGCCAATGCCAAAATCGAGGCTTTCTATTCGAACGACCCCCCCTATGCCGAAACGACCAGCAACGAGGACGGCGAATATGAATTCAAAGTATGGTCGGAAGAGCATCAGGTCCGAGCGTCGGCTCCGGGATATCGGGAAAAAAGCAATATGGTCGATACGGGCTTTCTGCAACGCAAGAAGAAAATCCGAATCAACTTTCTGCTGGAACCCCAGCGATAACCTCCCTTTATCCAGTATGGATCGTTCAATGTATACTGGATAAAATCAAGGCGGGAATGAGTTTCGTTCCCACCTTGGCATTTTAAACCTTCTTGCGGATAGAATATTCTAGAATAACTCCCAGCCTTCCACCGGGGCCGCTTCGTCATACTGAATTACTTCGATATTATCGAGTGCAACCCAATCGTCGCCGCGGCGGCCTTTCGGAAAACCGACCGCCGGGAAATTTCCGGCGGAGCCGAATTATTGCGGTCTTTTTGAGTACTATTCCATTGCGTCATCGCCCAACCTCGCAGAATGATCGATTCATGCACCATCACCCTCCATCATAGAAGATTTCGGCGTTGTTTTTATAGGGGGATTGAGTTTCGGTTGAGCGATTGGGGGATTACAGTAATTCCGGTGGATTGAGAGAAGGGTTCTTTAAAATAGGACAGTGAGGGATTGAAAGATTTCAATCCAGTTTGAGGGGGGATTTGCCGGTTGCGATTACCGCTTTTCGTTGCGAATCGCAGGATTGATCGCCGACTGGTTTATTATTTTCCGTTTTATCGATTCTCCTTTCGCTTTACTGGCACCATTTTATTTTTGTTGGGCGCGCCCAACGAATTGGACGCAGACGCATGGACTGTACAGCCGGTACCCTTCTCTTCCTCGCCTAGTAAAGAGAAAGGCTGCTGATTGCGCGTCCCGGGAATCCTTGGCCAAGGAATTACTTCCCTATCTAATAGGGAGGTGGATGGCAAAAAAAGGGCGTTAATTTGCAAGATTGGGGGGAAATGCGGTTTAAAAGGGATATGATGATCCAAAGATTTTACAGGGGGCGGGGAATCGCCGGTCTTGGCATCCGTGCTTTCCCCTCGTTAGCGGCTGCGCATGTGTGCTTGGTAATGGGGAAATTGAATCGTAGAGGATATCTCAATGAGTATTGAAGAATTGTAAGGCTCCAAATGTAACGGCATCCTGCGGATCGCGGAAAAATATATCACGCGTTGCACGTTCTGGTGTTTGGATCGGTCGCGCGCGGTGAGGCGGACGAACAAAGCGATATCGATTTCTTTGTGAAAGCGGGTCCCAACCGGTCGCCAGTCTTTCCGGGGGAAGTGATCGCCGAATTGGAAGAATACCTTGGCCTGAAAGTCGATGTGTTTACGGAAAATGGTCTCCAGGAAAGCATTCGTGAACGGCTGAATCATATTCTTGAAACCATTGAAAAGTACGCTCAATCGGGAATTTGTGTTGAAATGGGGCAGGGATGGTTCAAGGGAGGATTTGCTTGCCGTTTGGTACCCAGCGTATCGTTATTGTTGAATTATCGGATAGAATAAGTTAGTTTTTCCGGAAAGACGGAGAGATTTCTTAGAAGGATGGTTGACGTGTTCTGTTTTGAGTGAGAAAATTGAGTTGAATTAAGAAAACGGAAAATTTCTTGGATTATTTGGGGAATCCCAACAAAAAACAGTTGGAGAAATATAATGATACGATATTTGGTTGTAGCAATAATACTCCTTTATTCAATTGTTAACACAGTCTATTCTCAGCCATATAGTGGAATAATTGACAACGAATATTATTACGTAACAACCATCGATAAAGAAAAAGGAACTATATCAACCGCGAGAAGTTTATTAACCGATTACATTATAGACATGAATGAGTCTGGCAGCCTTATTCTCTGTAATGGAAAGATTTATAAGAGTTTTTTTGATGATAGCGATGCACTAGATGTCGATCTTCCAGAATTCGATCTTCCACAATACACTCGAAATTTTAAACCGACAAATCCATCATTTATTGACAATACGACTATCCTTGCATGGATCAACATGGCTTCAATGCCATTTGTATTTTCGCTTTATTATTACGATTTTGTGGAAAGTGAAATCAAACAATCCTTCACTACCGCAAACGATTCATTTATACATTACCAGATCAGTGGCGATACAATTATAGGTTATACCAGTTATATTCCCTTTGTAGGAACAAAACTAATTCAATTTACGATTCAC
>CAZFOX010000131.1:0-9951 GCA_964520565.1 uncultured bacterium
GTTGTAACTTTCGTCGTCACTGGTGGTCAGGTAGGAATAGAGCAGTTCGTCGCCTTCGAGGATGGACCGTTTCTGCCCCAGAATCCGCTGGGAGAATAATTTGTATTTGGCGGAATTTTTGAAAACGATTTCGATGTTGTCGAATACGACTTTACCGTTGGGGGACGATTTTAGAATATCCTCCCTCGCGATATGAGGATGGGAGCGCATATACTCATCGGCTAAGTCTTCTTTTAATTGTTCGGCGGCTTGGATATAAGCTTCCATTGTTATCGCTCGTTCGCGTCATGTACCGGTTTTTCGACCGAGTCATTATCCGATTTTCATGGTTCCGGCAAGGAGCCATATAAAAAAAGATATCCCCGCAGAATTTTCATATTATTCTATTTTACTTCTTCCCGACAAGAAAAGTAGTCTTTTTTTTATGGTAGTGCCATATTTCGATGAAAAATATATCTGATGGTTGTCGTTGATTTTGATGACTTTAGTCTTGTTTTAATTATACCCAATCAAAGGTTTGTTATCGAATGGATCATAGGATTTGTTTCCATAAACAAGAAAGAATCATTTAGGATTATGCGATGGGGTGTTTAATAGGGGGTTAGTTTGAAGAGCGTATGGTTTTCTGTTACTCTTTCAGGGTGGATGTTATTCGAGAACCGAGTCCAGGGGCGATTGTCCCTGGCTTTTATCTTATACCCCTTTGGGGTATGGGTGGAATCATCATTGTATTACCACGCCATTTTCCCCTGGCGGAAACTTATACGAGAAGGATTTATAGGTATAATACTGGCCAAAGAAATTTGAAATTCGGGTATCTGCAAATTCTTTCAAGGCTCAAAGAGTAGTCTGAGAGAAAAACTCGCAGAAACGCCTTGAAAGAATCTGGCCAATCGCGGGACGAATTTGTCAAAACGGTAACCTGCCGGGAAAGAACGAGACGAGGGGTGAACGATGCGCCCCAATTTTCAGACAAGAAGGAGAGGCACATGATTAGCAAAAAACTACAGAATGCCTTGAACAAACAGATCAATGCGGAATTGTATTCTTCGTATTTGTATTTTTCGATGTCGGCGTATTTTGAAGATCTCAACCTGAAGGGGATGGCGCATTGGATGAAAATACAGGCGCAGGAAGAGATGATGCACGTGCTGAAGTTTTTCGATTTTATCAACGACCGTGGGGGGCGGGTCTTGTTGGATGCGATCGATAAGCCTGCCACGGAATGGAAGTCGCCGTTGAATGCATTTGAAGATGCGTACAAGCACGAACAAAAGGTGACCAAACTCATCAACGATCTGGTCGATCTGGCGATAGCGGAAAAAGACCATGCCGCCTGCAGCTTTTTGAATTGGTTCGTGGATGAGCAGGTGGAAGAAGAAGCGAACGCCGATCAAATCGTGAAAAATCTGAAGCTGGTCGGCGATCATCCGCAGGGACTCTTTATGCTGGATAAGGAGCTGGGTGCGCGCCCCGCGCCGACGATGCCGACGACCGCCGAGGAATAAACCGGACGAAATGTTGTGAACGGATCAGCGCCCGCTTCGATAGAGAGGCGGGCGTTTGTTTTGCCGGGGGGATTTTGGGCGGGTTTCAAACTCGCCCCTACAGGGTGGAATGAAGGATGAAATCGGTTGAAAAGAATGGGGTTGATCGGATGAAAAAAGTAGTGCGAATTGCGGAAACCGATCTATACGAACCGATCCGCCGCTATCTGATCCAGCAGGGATATACGGTGCGAAGCGAAGTGCGCCACTGCGATATCACGGCGCGAAAGGGAGACGATTTAGTCGTTATCGAGATGAAATGCGCGCTGAATACCGCCCTTTTGATCCAGGCGGTACAGCGCCAAAAAATCACCGATTCGGTTTATATAGCGCTTCCCTATCCGAGAGAGAGCCTCTACTCCCGGCGGTGGCGGCATATTCAACATTTGTTAAAACGTTTGGAACTGGGATTGATCCTGGTTTCTTTGCAGGAGGCGCCGCCGCAAATTCAAATCCTCTTTCATCCACTGCCGATGGCGCGGAAAAAAAGCCGAAGAAAAAAACGCGCGATACTCAGCGAGATGGAGGGGCGGCTGGACGATTTCAATCAGGGAGGAAGCGTGCGCCACAAACTGATCACGGCCTATCGGGAGAATGCGGTTTTTATCGCCTGTTGCCTGGAAAAATTCGGCCCGATGCGTCCCGCTCAACTGCGGAGTTTGGGGACAGGGCCGAAGACGCAATCCATTCTATACAACAACCATTACGGCTGGTTCGAGCGTATTGGCGAGGGGCTCTATTCCCTGAAACCTGCCGCGTTTCAGGAAATCGCCGCCTATCCGGAACTGGTGGAGCATTATCGGAAGAAGATCGAGGACGAGAAGCGATGACGGTGTGAGGGGGATATCCCCTGATTTTCCGGGGTGTCGGCAGGGAATGGCGAATCGCTGAATGCCGGTAAACGGCAGACAGATACGAGAAGGACTGTCAGCAAAACCGCGATTGTTTTCCGATATTGCATGCATGTTCGATTCGAAAGAATCATGGTATCCCAGAGCCTCCGTGTGTGAGATTTCCGCACAAGGAAAGTGGAAGTGAGGAACAGGCCCCGATGGATCGGTTCGATGAAGTTATTTCTTTGTCATGATCTCGGCTTTCCGGTATTCGAGATCGATGACGCGGGGATTGCTGATCTTGAAGCCAATCACTTCATTGGCGGCGTTGCGAATGAAACTACCCGTAAGCAGATCGGTTTCGTTGACGATAATTTTGTTGTTCCGTATGTTTTTGGCACTAAAGAGATACGGCTGGGGATTGCGGTTTAATTGAAACAACAGATTGGCGGTTCCGTCGAACGATATCGACAGAAACGAATCGAGTTCTTTACTGTAGTAGAGACCCACGAATTCCTGCGCTTGGGTGGGAGTTAAGTTGGGGACGTTCACTTTTGCGGGAGAGAGACTCCCGCTCATTTTGTTCGCATTGTACAAATCGTTCCAAAAATTGGCCGTTTCCAGATCGGGAGAATACCAGGGCGCCGTTCCCGATCCCCATCCCTGAAGGGACGGTTCGTGGATTGTGAAGTCGGGTATCGAAGTTTGTGTGGGATTGTTGAAATAGAAATCGGCAATGGTAACGGAGTGGTTCAAGAGCGTGTTTGAATCGAGGTCGGCGGTATTGGCGGCGGTGATGACGGTCAATCGGTCGTCCGGAAACCGGGCGATCTGTGCATGATAGCCTCCCAGATCGCCGCCGTGGTAGACCAATTTTTTACCTTTGTAATCGATAACGATCAGACCGACCGAAATGGGGGAGGGTTGTCCGCCGTTCAATAGGGCTTTCTTATGCATTTTATTGAGGATCGAATGGCTTCCGATTTTAGGATCGTAGAAGTTTCGATCCCATTTCACGATATCGAGAACGGTGGAATGCAGGCCGGCTTCTCCCACACTGGCGAAGTTATCAGGAGATAAAAACGTATCCCCCTCGGGGATGGTAAAATAGGCATCGGCCAAATTCTTTACGATCAGGTGATTGCTGTCTTTAAACAGCGTATTAGTCATGCCCAGAGGGATGAAGATCCGTTCCCGGGTGAATTCGGCGAAGGTCTTGCCGCTGACGCGGGCGACGATTTCGGCCAGGAGCATGAAGCCGGTATTGCTATACATGAATTGATCGCCGGGAGGGAAATTCAAGGCAGTCATGCGTTTGACGAAGTTGAGACCGTGTTGGACGGTGATCAAATCTTCCAGAAAATTCCAACCGGCGAAAGCCATGAGTTCCAGGTGGTCGCGTAGGCCGCTGGTGTGATCGAGCAGATGTTGAAGCGTGATGGGATAACCGAAATCGGGAAATTCAGGAATATACGTTTGTACTTCATCCTGCGTGGAGAGCAATCCATCTTCCTCCAAGAGAAGCACGGCAAAAGCGGTAAATTGTTTGGAATTGGATGCGAATTGGAAGACCGTTTCCGGCGTGTTGGGAATTCCATATTTCAAGTTGGCCATCCCGTATCCTTTTTCGAAGATCACCTCTCCGTCCTTGACGATGGCGATGGCGCAGCCGGGGGAAGTATCGCGGCTCCAGGGGCGGAAAATGCTATCGACTTTTTGTGCGAGGGTTATGGTGTGGGCTGGAAGAGAGAGGGCGATTGTGAGGAAGAAGAAAATAGCACTTTTTTTATGAATCATACCAATCGACGACATGGAATCCGACCTCCGGAGATATCCGGTAGTTTTGCTGAGTAGAAGAAAGCTACCCAGCAAAACTACGAGCTTTATCAATCTATTATACGTATTTGGGAATGAATTGGTTCAACCAATATTCGATGGGTGGTTTTGTTGGGCAGGAGGACGCTGCTCATCTTACGCGAAAGGCGGTTTCGATGCACCCATCTCGATTCGACCATCCATGCGATTCGTTCTATGAGAACGCTCCGAAAGTGGGTTTATGGCGGTAGGGAGCGTTGCTTTTATGGATCAGATAATGAATCCAGACAATCGATCCAATCATAATAGCGAGGGCGAAGGCCCAATCCAGATGATGGTCGAAAATCAATCGAGACAAATTGGGGTAATCCTGTATCGCAAACGATAACCCGGCCAAAACGCCAATAAGATTTAATGTGAGTCCCACCGCGACGGGGCCCCATTTCAGGTGAATGGCGTTATTCAACAGCGCCAAAGATAACACTGTGCAACAAACGGAGTAGGATAGATCGATCCCAACGAGTGGAAGAAATATGATCGGCGAGAAAGAGAAGACCGGCAATGCAACAAGAACAGCAACGATCTTATTGCGTGAAAGGGGAAGCATGATAAAAAATTGCATGGAACCCAATAATGCACCCCATCGGATAACGAATACCAGAAGAAAAAGAAAAAACGCGGATACTATCGCAATCAACGAAACAACCGCACCCGCGTATTGATATATCAAAGATTCATTTCGTAGCAGGAAAACAGCGGTCAGAATGGGAAAGAAAGAAGAGATCGTTACCGAGAGAAAAGGGCGAGCATGGAACCGGTCGAACCATCCGATCGACATGTCCTGGCAGCGGAAGCCGGATATTGCGATGGAAGACTGCGGTATAGCGATGCTGGGATGCAAATCGGTCAACCAGGACGCGTATCGATACGAGACGAATGCGAGAATGGCCGCCGCTCCCCAAAGAACCGATTGGAGTACCGGGTATTGATACCATGCACTGATTGTTGACACGATACAAATACCCAGCGTCACTTCCAAAACGGTCAAAAGAACCGCCCAAAACGAAGAGATATGCCTTCCCCGGACTCGTGCAAATGAAATAAAGAAACAACTTCCAAGTAGTATCCAGGCAATCAGGCACTGGGGTAATCGATCCGAAATACCGGTATCGAAACCGGATGTCAGCTGGACAATCACCGCGCCAGGAAGATAAATCGTTAATCCCATAAGAAGGGGTATCAGGAAGCCTTCGAACCAGAGGGTCTTGCTGCATGTTTCTTTACGAACCGGCAGGCAGCGATGGAATCGCAGGGTGTTATGAAAGTACACATCCATGAAAAAAAAGAAACAATAGAGGACAAAAGATATACTGGCCATCATGGGAAACAAGACCGTCTCGCCGGAAAGCGAAGCAAGAACGGCTGTTCCTCCGTATCCCAGCGCGATATAGAGAACGAGCCCACGTCTGCAATAATCGAGGATCAAGAATCGGTTCATGTCAATCCTCCTTGGCGAGGGTCAGGCCGACGAACAGTTCTTCGAGGGTGACGGGGGCTTCGGAGATTTCGCGTGCGCCCATGCCTTGTAGCAGTTCTTTGACGCCGCTGCGCGTATCGATCAGGGCTTTGATGCGGTCGCCCGACCGTTATTGAAGATACAGGCCATCCATCTTGGGCTCCCGGCCGTTGGGGATCATTAAATTGTCCATCCGGTAGGGATCTACCATGTCGGCGGTGGGGCCTTCGATTATAATTTTTCCGTTTTTGATCATGCCAATCGAATCGGCGAATCGTTCGATATCGGCGAGGCTGTGCGAGGAGATCAGTACCGTCCGATCTTCCTGTTGAACGGCGGCGAGCAGTTCGGAAAAGATTTGTTTTTTGGAGACGGCGTCGATCCCAATCGTAGGTTCGTCCAAGAGCAGGAGATCGGGTTTGTGTGAAAGAGCGAGGATGACGGCTAATTTAACTCTGGAGCCGAACGACATGGAGGCGATTCTGTCGTCCCAGCCGATCTGCAGTTTTTCCAGAAGGGACTGGCAGTAGAGGTCGTCCCAGGTGGGATAGAATCGGCGCACGAAATGGATCAGCCGTTTGACCTTTTTCCAGGGTTTGAACGATATTTCAGGACTGACGTAGCCGATGCGTTGTTTAATGGCGACTTCGTTTTCTATATGGTCGAGTCCGAAGACGCTGATGCTGCCCGCGTCCTTGCGTCCCATATTCATGATCAGGTCGATGGTGGTAGTCTTGCCGGCCGCGTTGGGGCCGATGAGGCCGTAAATGGATCCTGTGGGAACGTTGAGATCGAGGGGGCCGAGTTTGAAACGCCTGAAGGTTTTTTCCAGGCCTCTTATTTGAATCGCGTTGTGGGTCATTTTTGTTTTCCTCCCATCCGATTGAGGATGATTTGATGGGTCATTTCGAGAATTTCGTCTTTGGAGAGACCGGCGCCGGAAGCTTCGAGAATGGCTTGGCGCATGAGTTGTTCGGCCTGTTTTCGTTTGGCCTCGCGGTTGCGGTCGATACCCTGCTCGGAGACGAAGGTTCCCAACCCCTGTTTGCGGTAGACGATCCCTTCGCTTTCCAGTTCGGCGTAAGCGCGTTTGACGGTGATGAGGCTGACCATCAGTTCTTCGGCCAGATTGCGGAAGGAGGGAAGCGGCTGGCCGGGTTTCAGGCGTCCCTCGCTGATTTCCCGCTTGACGCCGTCCACGATCTGCCGGTAGAGCGGGCCGGGGGCGGCGGGGGATATGGGTGGAAGCAAGAGAGTTTTCGTGTCGGTTACCATGGTTAGAGCAACCTTTATGATTCCGTTTCTATTTGGGCCAGTAAATCTTCTAGGTATACTGTGTATAATAATTATATACAGTATGGGTGTCAAGAGGTTTTTTAAAATTTTTTTTAATCCCCCCGGTACGGAGAGGAAGATATGTGTGAAGCAACGCCATCCTATGACGATCCGATTCTCCGGATGGTTCACTGTAGGCTATGGAACTGGCAATAGAAACGGTCAGACTGCGAAACACCCAGTGAGTGAAAAAGTCTGCCTGTTCTTTATCCAGAGGGCGTGTATGATTACTCTTATTCAGTAAGAACAACGGCACGGATCAAGAGAAGTCCATGATGTTTCCCCAATCTACCCAGGGACACCGTTATTCGATTGTATACGCCATTGCCCTGCTGGTGTTTGCCACTTTGTTGATCGTCTGCCACAATTATTTTTTTCATAACCTGTCGCATACGTTGGTCGATTTAACGGGTCTTCTCGTCGCACCGGTTCTTTATTCCGCCTTTTTCCATCCCCGCCGTTATTACCTCTTTAATGTGACGGTGACGATCCTCGTGACGGCTTGGGTGTTTGTTTATATTCATGATAATTGGATCGAATCGTATACGATTCTGGCCGTCGCGGGGACCGGACTGTATTTCTTTTCCGATATGATTGGAAAATCCATCGAGCGGCAAAAGAGTATCGAAGAAGAACTGTTGTTTATGAAGGATGCTCTCGAGACCCGTGTCGAATTGCGGACGGCGGAATTGCGATTTCTGAATTGGCAATTAACCACCGATCTCAACCTTTTGAAAAAAGCCGACGAAGCCCGTCAGCAAAGCGAAAACCGTCTTCGCACGCTGATCAATGCCATTCCCGACAGCATTCTCCGTATCCGCTGCGACGGTGTGTGCCTGGAATACAAGCCCGGCGAGGGAACCGAAGATTTCGCCATTCAGGAACCCAGCGTGGAATTTCCCCTGACCGATCTCATGCCCGAAAAAACCGCCCGGCAACTGCTCGCCTATGTTCAGAAATCACTGGAAACCAAAATTTCCCAACAATTCGACTATCAAATCGAGCGGGATGGGCAGATCCACGATTTTGAAGCTCGCCTGGTGATCATGAGTTCTTTGGAAGTCCTGGTCATGATTCGCGACATGACGGAACGGAAATGGTTGGAAAAGGAGATTCTGGAGATCAGCCAGCGCGAACAAAACCGGATCGGGCAGGATTTACATGATGGCCTGGGACAATTATTGACGGGAATTTCCTGCCTGTTGAAAGGGTTGGCAAAGCGGATTCAGAATTGTTCGCCGGAGGCGGTATCCAGCGTTCAGGAAATATCGCAATTGGTCACTCAGGCGATTTCGCAGTCCAGCTGGCTGGCGCGTGGCTTGATCCCAGTCAAGTTGGAGGCGGGAGGGCTGGAGGGCGCGTTGCAGGAATTAATCGATCAGACGGAACGGATTCATCGCATCCCCTGTCTGCTGCATTGCGATTCTCAAGTTGCGATCTCCGATCCGGCCACAGTCATCCATCTCTATCGAATCGCTCAGGAAGCCCTAAACAACGCCGTTAAACACAGCCACGCCCGGCATATCTGGATTCGTCTGCAGCCCGATAACGGCCACTGGCTGCTGACGGTGAAGGACGATGGGATCGGGCTGCCGGATGCGGAGAATCGATCCGATGGAATGGGGCTGCGAATCATGAAGTACCGCGCCGGGATCATCGGCGGAGAATTGGAAATCGCCCGCGATGCCGAAGGGGGAACCATGGTGCAATGCCGGATTAAGACTCCGCAACCGGCGCAAAGCGAAACCCCTTGCTAAGGAATTTCCTCCATGAAAAATATACGCGCCGCCAGCGTTCAGTTCGAATCGGTTCCCGGCGATAAAGCCGCCAACCGGGAGGTGATTCGGCGATTCGTGTCGCAGGCCGCCCGCGAACGCGTCGAACTCATCGCGTTTCCCGAATGCTGCCTGACCGGGTACTGGTATTTACGCCGGTTGAACCGGGATGAAATGCTGGCTCTCTCCGAACCGGTGGGAGACGGTCTCTGTTCGGTTTTTCTCCAATCGCTTGCAAACGAATTCGGAATGACCATTGGTACGGGTCTGATCGAACGGGATGCGGACGGTTCTCTCTATAATTCTTACATCGTGGCCATGCCCGGGGGACGCATCGAATGTCACCGGAAACTACACGCTTTTGTCAGTCCCCATCTTCGATGCGGGAACCGTTATACGGTCTTCGATACACCGCATGGATGCCGCATCGGCGTTTTGATCTGTTACGATAACAACCTGATCGAAAACGTGCGCATCAATGCGCTGATGGGCGCGGAGATTCTTCTCGCTCCCCACCAGACCGGGGGATGCCAGTCGAGAAGCCCGCACGCGATGGGACGCATCGACCGCTCTCTGTGGGACAATCGCCATATCGATCTCCGGGCGATCGAAGACGAGTTCCGCGGCCCCAAGGGACGCGGATGGCTGATGCGGTGGCTTCCGGCGCGCGCTCACGACAACGGGCTGTTTGTGTTGTTCAGCAACGGCGTGGGCGTGGACGATGACGAGATTCGAACCGGCAACGCTATGATTCTCGATCCCTACGGCCGTATTCTGAACGAAACCTGCAAAGCGGGCGACGATCTCGTGATTGCGGATTTGGATTCCACCTTGCTTCCCACCAGCACCGGCCGCCGGTGGTTGCAGGCGCGAAGGCCCGAACTGTATGCGCCGTTGACCATCCCTACGGGAATGGAACGGAATATCCGGGATGTCCGATTGGGTGAACCGTCAACAGAATGAAGAAAAAAATCCTCATCGTCAACGCATTGGAATACGGGCCGGAATACGAATCAATCGATTATCCCAACGATGTCGGGCAATGGTTCATCGATGCCTTTGGCGGGGAGTCCGGCCGTTATACCGTATGGCGCGTTCAGCGGGAAGAATCGCCCCCACCCATCGCGATT
>CAZFOX010000132.1:0-9920 GCA_964520565.1 uncultured bacterium
CCTCTTGATTTCCGGAACTGGTGAGCGAATTCTCCAATTCCCAGGAACGGTCGAAATGATCCTCAATAGCCCTTTTCCCTTTCCCCGTAATAATCAGAATGTCGGTGATTCCCGATTCAACCACCTCTTCAATGACAAACTGAATGGTTGGTTTATCGATAATCGGCAGCATTTCCTTGGGTTGAACCTTGGTAGCCGGAAGAAAACGAGTTCCCATCCCCGCTGCGGGGATTACGGCTTTACGGACTTCTCCCAGGGAAAGATCTTTACTTTTTACATTTGTCATGGATATCCTCGATGATGAAACTGGAATGGTTTGACCGGCCATTTATCGTAAAGGGGAAGTTCGTCCCCGTCCCCCTTGTGAACGCATACCCCGAAGCCGATAATCGTCCGCTTTGATCTCGATCTCTTCGCACATTTCCAGGATTCGAGATACCAGGCGCTTTTCCACCTGGATTAACAAATCGTTGGCTTTAATGTTCGAAGTAATTATAATCGTCTTGCAATCCTGATAACGCCGATTGATCAACGAATACAGCCGCTCGACAACCCATGTGGATGTTTTCTGGACGCCAAAATCATCCAATACAACGATCTGCCGATCTAACTCCTGAAGCAGGCGTCCTTTCGGAGTCGAATCGATGTTGGGATCGAATGTAGAACGGATGGTTTCCAGAAGATCCAGTACGTTATAAAAAACTCCGTCGTATCCTTTCTCAATCAATCCTTTCAGGATTCCCACCGCTAAATGAGTTTTCCCCGATCCCGTCGATCCATAAATATAGAGACCCTTGGGATTATCCCGGGAATATTTCTGAACGTATTCTTTTGCAAATGTAAGGGAAGCTTTCAGAGAGGAAGAACACGTTTCGAAAGTATTTAAAGCAGCAGCACTGTACCGTGTGGGGATATGCGCTTCCTCAATCCCCGACTGAATAATTTCACTTCGAACGCAAATACATGGTTTTGCTTTCCCCTTTTCATCGATGAGATGGCCGTAACCGTCGCAATACGGGCATAGACTGGCTTCTGGATCGCGATCGGGAAGAGAATCCAGATTGGGAAACTTTTTCAGTAATTCGTCAATCGATGTTCCAAGAGGGGAAAATTTCTTCATGACCGGCCTCAGCCCACAATATCGAATAAGAATGGCATAAAAACGGTTTTCTTTCTATCCCCAATCAATCTCCCACCTTGGAAATCGTCGAATCGGCTAGGCGGGATTTGATCCAGGACAACGATTTGGCATTTTTTTGAAAGGCTTCCTGAAAGAGTTGATAAATCAACTCCATAGGAAAATGGTTGGCGATTTCTTCCAAATCTTCAACGATTCGCGGAGAAAAACTAGCGCCGAATAACATTTGATATAAATAAATCACCCGTTCCACCTTTTCCAACATCCCCAAATCGTCTCGATATCGGAGGACAAATCGTCCCCCCTTCATTTTTATACCAGTCATTTGTTTTTGCACGGCTTCCTCATCGATTTCCACAGGCAACGGACAGGCGATGCGTGCGCTTTGAACATCCAACTCCTTATTGACTCGCTCGATCCATCGCTTACGTTCCAGCATAGAAAGAACCGATACGATTGCGTCTAGGGAAATTCCCGTCCAGCGCTGAATATCTTCGATGCGAAAAGCAAACCAATCGGGTGTGAGATTCGCCTCACAATCCAATTCAACCAGTTTACGAAAGACAGTCCAGGCTTCTAATCCAATTTCTGTTGAAAGAATCATTGGAATAGGGCTTTCCTGAATCCAACGGGGGAAATTCAGCCAGAGCGGATCGCGCGACATAACGTATCTTCTATGAATTCACTTATCAATTGCAAAACAGCCTGCAAGTTTCCTATCGCCTATTTTGAATCGGGATGATACTTTTTAATATCATCATGAAGGCTTTCCAGGTCTTTAGCGATGGCAGCCATTTTTTCCATGATTGGATCGGGAAGGTGAATATGATCCAGATCCACACCTTTTTTGGTTACCCGTTGCCCCTCTCGGATGACAATCTGACCTGGCACACCCACAACCGTACAATTGGCCGGAACATCCTTAAGAACCACGGACTGAGCTCCAATTTTGACGTTATCTCCAATCACAATATTACCCAGCACTTTTGCGCCCGCGCTTACCATCACATTGTTTCCCAGAGTGGGATGCCGCTTCCCCGATTCCTTGCCAGTTCCCCCCAGCGTAACTCCCTGAAACAACACACAATCATCTCCAATAATCGTGGTTTCTCCGATAACCACACCCATTCCATGATCGATAAAAAATCCCTTTCCAATCTGAGCGCCCGGATGGATTTCGATTCCGGTCAAAAATCGGCTGATTTGCGATATCACCCTAGGGATAAAAGGAATATGAAGGGTTGCGTGAAGAAAATGCGCCAATCGATGCAAAACGATAGCATGAAAACCCGCATAGGTAAAAAATACTTCCAATCCCCCCCAAAATCCACGAGCCGCCGGATCGTTTTCCAGGCAAGACTTAAAATCGGCGACGATTGCTGATAAAAACATAATCCACTCCTTTATTGATACAATTCAGATCAGTATGAATTGCATGACACTCAATCGGTATCCGAGGATAATACGATTCCCCTCGGAATGTTCGTTTGATCCATCTCGCTCGATGGCCTTGATACTATGAAATAAAGAACCAAACAGCCAAAACCATCAGAAATACAGTCTCTTACAAATTCTATTATGACGCGGAACGGATTCTATGAGACTCACTCGAAAACACGCTTTGAACGAATCTAGTTGACATTTTATGGCAAGACATCATTATACCATCATCGGATCGCTTCACAAACATGCTGTCGTCTCGAAAGGGATAAACGTGAGTTCCCTCTTATCGATATACGATCAAACACCGAAAAATCTACAGTCCTGGCTCGTCGAACACGGTCATCCAGCCTTCCATGCCAAACAGATTTTCCAGTGGTTATATCACCGGAACGTTAGTTCCTTTGACGAAATGACCGATTTATCAAAGTCTCTTCGTGAGAAATTACAAAGTTCATTCAGCATCGATTCTTTGGCCGTGAGAATCCGTCAGGAAGATAAAAAAGATGGTACTGTGAAATATCTCTTCGAACTATCCGATGGAGAGGGGATAGAAGCGGTATTAATGCCACGCTTCTCCGAGGGGACCAAAACCAACCTCAAGACAGGAGCTGTGATGCATCCATCGAATCCGGAAATCGAAGGGTATACCATCTGCTTAACCACCCAGGTTGGATGCATGTTCGCCTGCCGTTTTTGCGCATCCGGCAAATTGGGTTTTAGGCGTAACATGACCACAGGAGAAATTGTGAGCCAGGTTATGACGTTTCAACGTCTTGAAAAGCCGGTTTCCCGAATCGTCTTCATGGGAACCGGAGAACCTCTCCAGAATATGGATAACCTTCACCGTGCTCTAACGATCCTGACGTCCCGGGATGGAATGGGATATTCACCCCGGCGTATCACAATCTCCACGGTTGGATTGGTGCCAGAGATTTATCGCATGGCGAAACAGGAATGGAAAGTCAAACTGGCTGTTTCTCTGCATGCCACAACAGACGATAAGCGAGTGGAAATCATTCCGCTGGCCCGAGCCTATCAACTTGACCAACTGAAAGACGCAATCCTTTATTATCAGCGAAGCAATGGACGGCGTATTTCTTTCGAGTATTTGATGCTCGGAGGCGTCAACGATTCGCTCAAAGACGCGGAACGGCTATTGCGATTCTGCGAAGGACTCCAATGTCACGTTAACCTGATACCCTATAATCCCATTGCTAAATCCGTTTACCGGCCGTCTTCCCCGGATCGTCTGCAAAATTTCAAAAATTGTCTGCGGCAAGGCCATATCGATGTTACAGTGCGGTACAGCCGAGGACGAAATATCGATGCGGCTTGCGGGCAATTACGCTTACGTCATGAACGACCGAACGATTGATAACACGAATTACCCTCCCGCACCCTGGACCGTTAACGGTCATGGTATCATGATTTTTTCATTCCCCTCCGTGAGAAAATCCTTTCTTGAATGGCCATCCGATATATCGACTCAATCGTTCTTCTTTGGACGGTCGTTGTCGGGTTACTATCTTGCTCAATATCATTCCCCTCTCAATCCTCACGACTCCCTCCCCTGGCATGAATGGGGTAATATTGCGGCTCTCACTCGTTCATCAAAAGGAAACGGCTTCTGGATCGACACAATGGCCGTCGATTCTGATACAGCCCGGTTCGGTGGGAAAGTCATTTGGGGACTCCATAAAATCCCTGGCAACATTCATATTCTGCCACTTAAACATGGAGGAGAAGCGCGTTTGATTTTACCGGAAGGCCGTATTGAATTATCCTGGAAAGAATGGGGGCCCAGTTTTCCTCTCACGTTACCCTTGGCATTTCTCACTCGAATCGATGGACTCCTTTATCGCTTCACCATTCGTATGCGGGCGTCTTTCCAATTTAGCCGTTCGGAAATCAAAAGGCGGGATATTCCCGCCTTCACTTCCCTGTCTCCCGGCACTTATTGGGCCGTCCGTTTTCAACAAAGCGAGATACGCATTTCAGCTCCCCATCCTGTTACCCTATCAACGTGATTCTCTGGGATGGGATTTTTTTTACCGTTTGCCATTAATGATGATCCGGCAAAAAGTGACTTGAAGACTTACACTATATCTTGTACCAGTCACTTAGATCGATCCACGAAGTCTTGTGGATCGAATTTGCGTTGATGACTTTTTGCCGTTTCGTCCTTAATTGGATACTGTATTATTCCGCTTTTCCTGCTTCAGTTGATTCTTCCACCCCAAAAACTCATCGTAGGAACCGGTGAATTTCGTTTCTCCATTATTCATCGATATGAAAAAAAGAAAATTGGTATCCTCCGGCATCATGGCTGCCTGCAGGCTGTCTTTCCCAGGATTACAAATGGCCGCCGGAGGCAAACCGGGATTTGCGTACGTATTGTATACCGAGTCGACTTTCAAATCGTCAAGCGTCAACGGTCTCGTCCAATCATTCAACAGGTAATGAATCGTACTATCGGACTGCAAGGGCATATTCTTTTTAATTCGGTTTACGAACACGGAAGCGATCAATGGCCGGTCTTCCATTTTCTTGGCCTCTTTCTCGATAATAGAAGCCAGAACGATAACGCGATGGATCTGAACCGTGTAGGAATCCGTTTCGCTTTCCCACCACCAAGGCGTTCCCCGTTCTTTGGATTTTTCTTTGGCGGTATCAAACAGCAACTTGATCACTTCTTCAAATTTCTTGATCATCCGATCGACGACTTTCACAGAAGGCGTGTTTTTGAACAAATAGTAGGTATCCGGATAAAGAATACCCTCGATAGACGCGCTCGATCCTCCGGGCGCTTGAGCAATCACAAAAGAAAACACATTTCTTTCACGGCATTGACTCAAGAAATCGGTAGCGCTGCAAATTTCTGTTTCAGCACACCGTTGTGCGATCTCGAGTTGTGTAAAACCTTCCGGGATGATCAATGACCGAAAATATTGGCGGCCGGTTGCCAACATATCCAGAATCTCATAAGGACTCTGAGTACCCTTGATCTGGTATTCACCGGCTTTTAGCTTTCCACCAATACCACGTAGATCGGCCATGATCAGAAACATGGTCGTGTTATGCAACGCTCCCTTGCTTTTCAACATATCGGCAATCTGATGGGCGCTTTTTCCTTCTTCAATCTCGATTATGAACGTATCTCTCTCAGTCCCCCACGCCGATGTCCAGAGCCGATATTCGCTGTACACCTTCCACGAGACAACGGCGGCGATCAAAATGAGAATAGCGATGATAATTTGGTTTCGTTTTCTTCCCATCGCGATGCATTCTCCCATTCTTTTATGGAGTTATACGGATAATGAAACTTCATACTGATTTCAATCTTAAAACCATCATCCCACTTAATTCTATTTTATAATATCGATCTTCCATCATCGAAAAAAGGCCAAATGCATAGACGGATACTATGATGGTTATTCCGATAAGGAAAAACTCACTGAATCAGCCAGGAGACGAATTCCATGAACGCTTTATCTTCGTATGTTTCGAGTCATCAAGACCAGTTTATCGGCGAATTAATCGAATTTTTAAAAATTCCCAGTGTCAGCGCCCAGAACGAACGTCGAGAAAATTGCCGCCGGGCAGCCCAATTTTTAGCGAATGAATTCCATAAACTGGGTCTGTCCACTTCCCTCGAAGAAACACCCGGCCATCCTATCGTTCTGGCAAAACACCATGCCGGTGAGAATAAACCGGCCCTTTTAATTTATGGACATTATGATGTCCAACCCGAAGATCCAATTTCTCTATGGGAATCGCCACCCTTCGAACCGGTCATCCGGGATGGAAACATTTACGCCCGTGGCGCCAGCGATGATAAGGGACAAATATACGCTCATATCAAAGCGGTGGAATCTCTGTTAAAAACCGAAGGAACGATTCCCGTCAACCTCATCTTTCTGGTAGAAGGGGAGGAAGAAATTGCAAGTGTCAACCTGGAACGCTTTATCCACGAAAACCGACAACGATTGCGTGCCGATGCAGCGATCATCAGCGATTCATGCCAATACGGCCCGGAAATGCCCGCGATCTGTTACGGGCTTCGAGGGATTTGTGGGGAAGAAATCCGCATCGAAGCCGCCAAGCACGATCTTCACTCCGGCTCGTTTGGCGGTGCGGTTCCCAATCCCTGCCAGATTCTTTGTGAAATCGTATCCCAATTAAAAGACGAAAAAGGACATATCGTTATACCCGGATTTTATGACAATGTTCTTCCCCTCGAAGATTGGGAACGCCAGGCATTCGCTTCCCTGCCCTGGAACGACCGGGAATTCCAGGAAAGTCTGGATGTTCCAGGCCTCTTTGGGGAAGAAGGATTTACAACTATCGAAAGAAAATGGGCGAGACCCACATTGGATATCAATGGTATTTTTGGTGGGTATACCGGTGAAGGATCGAAAACTATTATTCCTGCCTGGGCGGGAGTTAAAATCACCATGCGGTTGGTTCCCAATCAAGATACGAAAACCATCAGCCGCCTTTTCCGGGATTACGTCCAGAAAATCACTCCCCACTACGTTAGACTCTCTTTTAAGAAACATCATGGCGGAAATCCGGTATTGGTTCCCCGCGATTCCCGCTTCATGCCGGAAGCAGCCGAAGCCATGCGATTCGGTTTTGAAAAAGATCCCTGCTTTGTTCGCGAAGGCGGATCGATCCCCATCGTTTCCACCCTGAAAGAACAATTAGGACTTCATACCCTTCTTTTGGGTTTCGGCTTACCGGATGACAATGCACACGCCCCCAATGAAAAATTCCGCCTGAAGGATTTTCAGCGCGGAATTCTTGCATCAGCGCGTTTTCTTCAACTATGCGCGAAATAACGCAATCGCCGGGGATTTCTGCTTTATCCAATTTGGACGTTTTTCCGCAATCGTTGTAATGATTCAACGGATTCACGCGGAATCAATCCCTGCTTATCGGGCGGCACATCGAGCAACAGGTTTACACCCCGTTGCCGTGCAATCTGATAGAGTTGTTTCAATTCATCATCCGGACGAGGCACATCGTCAGAAATAAAAAACCAGTTTTTTCCAATGGGATCGCAGATTTCACCGGGAATGTAATAATCTTTCCCTTCAATAGTTCTCCAGGGATTATGGCCTTTTTCAGGAGGCAATCTTCGTTCAATGGCGATCAGATCCGAAGGCCAGGCATAATCGATGGGAAATTCTTCTCCCGTCCCAATCCCTGTGTTCATCATGATAAACGCATTGGGTTGGAGTTTAGCGATGTGATTGTATAAAAATTCCCGATAACCACGCCCCAGCACACCAGGAATATCAATCCATACTTCAGCAATTTCGCCATATTGCGTCAATAATTCTGTCACTTGTGCCGTTTGGAAACTCTGATAGAGTGAAGTAGTAAATGGCGCAATTTTTTCTCCGGAACGGGGAAACCGATTCATGACCTCGGTCCAGGGAAGATCGGTGGGCGTCTGACTGCCGAATTTATGATGATTATCCCACGAGCAGTAATAAAATCCCGGCTTTATACCCCGCCGTTCGCAGGCCTTTACAAACTTTTCAACAACATCGGTCTTATCGCCACTGTTAGCGACTGTATGTTCTGTATGTTTACTGGGCCATAAACAGTGTCCGGCTACATGCTTGGTGGTCAGCACCGCATATTTCATCCCTGCGTCTCTTGCTACGGAAATCCATTGATCTACATCCAATCGATCCGGCGTATAGAGTTCGGGAGATTCATCGCCCGGAGGGATTTCTTTTCCCGTAAATGTGCTCATCCCGAAATGGATGAACATCCCATACTGCCAAGATTCCCATTGCCGCAGAGAATCCAAACTCAAACGTTGGTTACCTTTCTGAAGGTCGTTTGATTCAAGCGTTGTGTTCTCCGCAACAGCAACAGAAGATAATCCCATCGCGGTAGTCAACAAAACAGATTTTCCGGCCTTTTGCATGAAATTGCGGCGATTCATTGTAAACGCCTCCTATCTATCAAACATATGAAGTCTGAAGATATTATAAAACTATTACCGATTTCACGTTAAGCCACTGATTTTAAGAGCGCTTCTTTGACCAGGTTTTTCGTAAGAGGAATCTTATATGCATTATCGCTCAAAGGTTCCGCGCCTTCCACGGCTAATTCTCCAGCTTGACGAGCCAGTTCCTCGGAGATCTTCTGGCCAACCAGTACTGCTTCCGCTTTTCTGGCACGCCAGGGAACCGGAGCGACTCCTCCAAGAATCAGATTGGCTTTTTTGCAGGTCTCGTTTTCTAATTCCAACGCGGCGGCAACCGCTGTTACAGCCCAATCGAAACCCTCTTTTTCTCGATATTTCATATAAACGCTCTTGTAAGAATGCAAGGGAACTTCCACTTCGGTAACGATCTCGTTGGGTTGAAGCCGGTTTTCAGCATGGAGTGTTTCGGAGGGAAGCGAGAAGAATTCTTCCAACAGAATCGTCCGCAAACCCTCCGGCCCTAAGAGGCTAATTTTCGCGCCTAAAGCGACCAAAGCCGGTGCGCAATCGGAGGGATGAACGATAAAACAGGGCGTTCCGCCCAATATAGCGTGGTATTTATTCCGCCCCGAAACTGCATAACACAAAGCCCAGCCCTTCTTGAGACAATGGTAAAACTCACCCCGGTAATACCAGCATCGAGGACGTTGACACAGATTTCCACCTAACGTCCCGACATTACGAATCTGGGGCGATCCAACCACACTGGCGGATTGAGATAAAGCCGCATGGTTTTTCTGGATAGTTTTATCTTCTGCGATCGCCGATATCGTTGTGGCGGCGCCAATCTGAATCCGATCCCCGTTTTCCTTGATATAATTCATGTCCCCCATATCGCCGATAGAGATCAGGCGTTGCGGTTCAATCAGGTGTTCCTTGAGTTCACCCAATAGATCCAAGCCTCCGGCGATGATCCTGGATTTGCCTTTGCCTTCGTTCAGCAGGGCAACGGCTTCGTTGGCATTCTCCACTTGTACATATTCGAATGGATTCATCGCTCAGCCCTCCTTCTTCTGTAATACCGCCAGCACCTTGTCCGGCGTAATGGGCAACTCGCAAACAGGGACGCCCAACGCATTTCCTACCGCGCAACCGATTGCCGCGGAGGTTGGAATGTAGGGCGGTTCACCTAAACCTTTGGCACTGGTGTTATTGACTGGATCGTAAACATCCACGATTGCGACTTCGATTTCCGGGAGTGGGTGCAGGTCTTCGGCAGCGAGAAACTGACCACGGCATTGCTCGACCGGCTGGTTTATCACGCTCAGATTCTCACAACCAAGGGCGCTTCGTATCGAACCCGGAACAAAACCGGAAAGAGTGAGTAGCGAA
>CAZFOX010000133.1:0-9913 GCA_964520565.1 uncultured bacterium
ATGAACGCATTGTTGAAAGACGGTATCAACCGAAGTGAATTGGACGATATGGAAGGCCGTCTTTCCAAGGAGTTTAACCTGCTTCCGCAGAACGAATCCGTCGTTCTGAAATTGGGAGAAAATCCCCTCGAAATTCCCGCCGAGCGCATCGATGCTTTGTGGAAAGCCGCCGGATCGCAGGTCGTTGTCTTTTTCTTTGATTTCACTCGTCCGAAGGAAATTTCGGACAAGTTCGTTCCGATCGATCGGAAATCTTATACTCTCCAGGAGGCTCAAGCAGGAGTTCAAGAGAAACAGATCAAAACGGGAAAATGGCGCATCCCCTCAGGATATCCGCATTACCGTCTGTTCGATTTCCGGAATGCAACGCTCCTAAAAAATCCCAAAGCGGTTTTTGAATTGAATCTCGACTGGAACGGCGAAAATAAGAATATCAAAGTGATTCTGGCTCTATCTTCATCCTGACATGGGAAAATGAAACGGCAACCGCCGTTCAACCGTTATAGATAGGTAAACGATCGATCGTGTCTATAACGGAGGCGCTTCCCGATTGGGCAGCGGTGGAGTAAGTGAATCGATGATCCAGAACCCGGCCTACCATGCGTTATATCGGCGCGTTCGAAATGCTCATGTTCGTCATTTCTGTGTCTCATTGTATTTTTACATCTTTCGATCTCTTTTCTATTCCCTGATTGCCGCTTGCACGATCGCTGTATTACTCAAACTATCCCCTTGGCCTATCGGAACTTATGAGTATTGGATTCCAGTCGGAATCATGGCATTATCGTTAATGCTGGCCTGCTGGATCGCCTGGATTCGGCGGGGGTCGTTGCGAAAAACCGCCGTTCTTGCCGATAAACATCTGCATCTGAAAGAAAAAATCTCTTCCGCTCTGGAATTAGGCTGCTTGGAAGACGCTTCTTCGGAAGATCGGGAATGGAATGCCGCTGTTTTACAGGATGCGTTAAAGGCTGTGGAGCGTATCCACCTGAAAAGGGCTTTCCCACTAACCAATCCGCCAGAGCTACGTTGGATATGGCTCCCGGCAATGGTTTTGTTATTTACAGTGTTTGTTTTGCCACAGTGGGAATATCTTCGTGGAAATCCCACGGCCTTGGCCGAAGCTGCTGAAAAACAACAAGTTAAAAAGGAATTGCAGAATCTTTTACAACGGCAATTGGTTATCGAGCGGGAAGCCCGGGAAAAAGACGCCCGGGTCGCTTCGGAATTATCCAAACAGATCAAAGACCTTGCCGCCGATCTTTCCAAGGGCAAACTGGAAAAACGAGATGCTTTCGCCAAGTTATCTTCTCTCGAACAGGAATGGGAAAAACGCAAAGAACAGATCGAAAACATGCAGGCGATGATGGAAGAACCCCTCCATAACGGGATGAAACCCAAAATGACCAACGAACTGATGGAGGCGTTGGAAGATAATAATTTCGAAAAAGCCGCCCAGGCACTCGCAGAAATACAAAAACAACTCAAGCTCGGCAACATCGACCCGCAAGGGAAACAGCAGTTATCCGAAGAATTGAAACAAATGGCTTCCTTGATGAATATGGATACTCCTCTCGCCAAAGCGTTGGAAAACGCCGGTCAGGTTCTACAGGGAAACGAACTGAACGAAGCCATGCAACCGTTGCAACTGGCCGAAATGAGCCTGATGGATATGAAAGACCTGATGGATCAGATGGCTCTAATCCAGGGAGCGCTTAAAGACTTGAAAGACTGCAAATTCGCCCTGGCTGGAAAGGGTCTTAAGGAAGGCGAAGGTTTTGGCGAAGGCGAATCGTTCGGCAAGGGGGGCAGTGGAGGAGAAGGGGAGGGATGGGGGCCGGAAGGCGTTTCTCCCTGGAAACCCGGCGACAGCCGGGGCCGCGGGAACGGCATGGGTGGCCCGGGGATGGGCCGCGGTGCCAACGCACCCAATGAAAAAACCGATACGCAACTGACGCCCGATAAACTGAAAGGAATGTTCGGCAACGCACCCATTCAGGCCGTACTACCCGTGGACGGCGCTTCCATTAAGGGTCAGTCGAACCTGGGGATCAGCGATTCTGCCGGTATCGAGTATAGCCAGGAAGCGGAAGAAGCCCTGAGCAAGGAACGGGTTCCCCTCCCCCTTCGCCATCAAGTCCGCCAATATTTTGAAACCCGGCAGGATGCAGCAACCGAATCGCCAGCAAACGATTCGGAAAATAGCGGCGATTCTAAAACAGTGGATTCTACCCCACCCTCTCAATAGTCCCGTGAATAGGGGAAGAAGTTGACGCATAAAAAAAATTATCCCGGCACTTTCGCCGGGTTTTTTATTTGAGAATCTCTCTGGTTTTCTTCCTGATTTTTTATCCCTTTACATCCAGGTTGTTTCCTCTGGACCAAACCGGTTGGATGTCGGGAAAGACAATAACCCGCGTCCGGCCGCCCCCGACATGCCGTTCTCCGGTCATCGGATCGATTCGGCTGTGAATCGCGACGGATGTTAACACCCGTTGACCGTTCAGAATGGCGTCGCTGGTTTCGCGGCGAATGTGGGATAATTCATGCAAACGGACTGCGAATGGCGCCTGCGCCGGGGTTAATGGCTGGGCGGATTGAAAGGATACGCCGGAATCGTCCGATCCATCGGCATAGGATGTGGTTTCCCGCTCGAAGGGCTGGTCGGGATCGACGCCCATCGCATTGCTGGCAGGTGTTTCATCCGAATTCTCCCCGTTGGGTTGCATGGGAGCGGCAGCATTCTCTTGCTCTTCATTGGAAGCGGATCGAGAAGGTATTTCAGTAGGGTTTTCTTCTTCCTGGGCTATTTTCAACGCTTCACGCGCCAGGCGTTCCGCATCCACGCTTTTCCCTGCCGTGACGCTTTGCTGCGCCTGGGAAAGCATGTTAATAATGCGCATGGCTTTAGCGCCGGTAACATGATTCTGTGTTACCAATCTTCGCGCTTCGGCGATGGAACGCTGCGTTTTCTCGGAAGCCGGTTCCGCCGTCTGCACCGAACTGCCAGGAAGGACCCGGCCAATCGCGGTGACCATCCTCGTCTACTCCATCTACTCTGTCTTGGCCGGGTTGCTTCTATTATATCGCAAATAGGAAAAGAGACCAATAGATTCTTTTAAGACGATTCTGAGAGGTTATCTCTCAGAACACCTTTGGAGCCTTGAAAGAATTTGTAAGAACCTGAATTTCGAATCTCTTTGACTAGGGTTTCTATTGTCCCATTCCCCCTTCTTGTTGTTTCTGCATTCCACCCAACACCGCTTCACGCACGGCGGATATCTCCTTGGCGGGGACGGTGAATCTCGTAACCGGCTCGTCGTCTTCAATACTTAATTTGAGCGTAATGCCGGGATTATCCGTAACTGGTGGAATCTCAATCATTTGAAGAGGATTAATCCCTTGCATGTTCTGCGCAAAATATTGTTTGGCGGCTTTTAATCCCTGCAGAAGATTGATCCGCATAGAGGCCATCGTCTTCTCTTTTTGTGAATCCGGAACCATTCCCGGTTTGGATTCAAGAACCCGATCCAGAACCTCCGGCATGCTTTCCGTTGTAAAAATCATCACTGTATCTGTCAGGGCATAAAAATAATCCTGGTTTTGCTTGGCAAACATAGCCGCCAGGGGCGATTCGGGATCGTCGACTTTGTATCGAAAAGACATTTTCGAATAGGGAATCTTTTTATAAGTACCAATGTCTTTTTCTTCCGTGATTTCCAAGCGGATGCCCGTAGCCGGGGATAACAAACTCGCTGTATCGGCCATGACGGCGCTCATCGAGGCAAGGAAATCGCTCGCACCGGAAATGTCTTGCAAAGCGATCAATTGGGTTGTATCCACGGGACGGTCGGGATGAGAAGAAACGTTGACTGCCACTCCGATCGGGCCTCGATACATCGATGCCGCTTTATCCCATAGTTTCTGCATAGGTTCGGATTTGAAATTCAGGCTTTCAAAATCTTTCAACATCCGCTCGCGAGCTAATGTATAAATCTGAGGATCGATATCAAGAAGTAACGAGACAAGATTGTCCGGTTTTAGAAAGGTTTGAACATCCGCCATATCGGAAAAACGCGCCGAATGGAAAAAACCGGCCGCTGGAGAATCTTCTTTAAGAGACACCCGTTTTTCGAGTACGGCCGCCTCGGATGACAGTCGCAGATCGAGGCGAACGGCGTTCACCTGATCCATCAAATCCAATACCCAACCGGTTTCCTTTTCCAGAAGAGAGATTGTTTGGGGACTGCCAAATGGAGTCATGGATATGAAACCCTGCATGGTTTGCAGAAACGGGGCCGTTAATTCCCGTAACATCGCCGTAAACTTTGTCGTCTGCAACCAGAGAGTCAGATCGTTTTCTGGTTCCGAAGGCCGCTCGAATAAAGAGGCGCAGTCGGTGGAAGAGAACCAACTCTTCCAGGATTCATTCATCTCGCCTTCGCAGAAAAGAGCCGCTTTTTCTCCAAATAACACCGTTCGCTTTTTTCCGGTATATTCGCCGGTCTCCTGTTTTTCCAGTCCGGATTGGGAAATAACCTTCTCGGCATCCAGCAACGGAACCAGCATGGACACGTGAATATCGCTTTCCTCGTCGAATTCTCCAAAAATCCAGATTGGACGTTCACAGTCGATCCCTTCCAGGCTCTCCAGACGAAGCGTACTCATTAGGAGTTTTTCCAGCTCGCTTCCGAGTGGCAGACCGGCGGCGGGGAGAACGAAAGCGTTTAAGTGATTGGAACCCTGCTCGATAGATCCCAGACACAGGGCGGCGATTGTATCGGGAGGCAACAGAGAAAGTGGAGACGATAATGGATCGGATTTTTCGTCTGCATTCGAGATCGACACGATACAAATAAGGAACGCCAGTATTAAGGCGATGGAATCCATTCGATATTTCTGCATGGTTGTCTCCTTGATTATAGGAATTGAACCATCATGGTTTGATCCGGAATTCCTGGCAAGCCCTCAATTCAAGATCGAAAAAGGGGGAAGGAGAAAAGAAAGGAAAAAAATCAATTTACAAGGAAACACTCTTGGCGTTCAGTTCGTTACGAATCTTGGAGGCCTCTTCGAACATCTGCCGGATTTCTTCGATATGCTTACGATCCTCGCTGGAAAGATCGTGGGTTGTTCGGCGATACACCACAGCGATCTTTATTCTTTGCAGGCTGTAATAATTATCAGCCAGTAATAACGATAGTTTTCCACTCCGGTTGGCTTCGTTTTGAATGCTTTGGAAAAAATGCTGCGCCTGTTTATGCAAGTCACGGATATCGCCGCTCATCGAATTGTCCCAAATCCCTGGTTATAGCGTTGGATGGAGTTTTTATTCCCATAATCCAATCTGTCATAGATTCTCATTCTATCACCGTCCGGGCTTTCAAAGAAAGTGAGAAACCCGACAGAATCAGAAATTTTTCTAGAATCCCCTCATTCCCCCTCCCCGGTATCCCCGTTATTGCAGAAAACACAACGCATTTTGACTTTGAAGATTGGCGACGACCTGCAATGTCTTTCCGCCGCTGGTGGAGGGAATTTCAATCACCTTGATCAGATTCGCGTAATCCGTTAATTCGGGAAATAGATCGAGGAGAATATTGGCCGATCCAGTAAAGAAATCGAAGTTGAAATCGGTTTTAGGGTCGTCGGGATAAACCGGCAGATAAACGATTTGCGCTTCCACCAGATCCTGGAAAAAGTGGGTTCCATACGATACTTCGGGAACGTGGCCTGCCTCTTCCCGGGCGATTTCGACCAGAACGGATGTATTGCTGATATCGGCGTAATGGGCGTTGACACCCAAATCGATATTACTGCTTCCCCAGCGCCCTGGCCCCATCATCATACTTCCGCCCTCAATAATCCGGGGATGAGAATTAATTCGTCCCACAATGCGCCCCATATTCTTCTTAATCTCCATCGACTGAATCGAGGCATAAGCTCTGGGTTCGATCAGAATGATATAACGAACATCTTTGACCACGCCGCTGCTGACGATTCGGCTGGAACGGAACAGAATCTCTTCCCGGGGGATATTCTCGGGAATCGAAACCGGTTGTCCTTCGGTTCCAGGGAGTCCCAAGGGGCGGCATTGCAGAAGATTGATCCGGCATCGTCCTTTGGGATCGATGAATGCGGTAAATTCCGTATCGACGGGATGGCCATAGGCTTTTTCCAGCCGGGCCAGTATTTTGCCTATCGTGTCGACGAAGGGAGTCTGGCGAATCAGGTTGTTGAAAGTTAACACAAATTCACCATCCCCTTTTTCCAGAAAGATTGAAGTGGGATCACTTAAAAAACCATCCCGTAAAATCGAGACGAATAATTGCAGGCCAGGATAATCGCCTTCCGCCAGTATTTCTTCCACCGGCCGGGTAACCAAATCGTTTTCCTTCAGGGCGAGCACGTCGATCTCATGCTGGGAGTATTTGACCACCTTAGCCCCTATTTCGGGTCGCAGATCAGGATGGCTGACGGCGATCATACGGGGATAATCGCGGCCGATTCGGTCGACGGCACGGGTTCCCAGGCCGAATACCAGGCGGATGATACCCTTATTGGGATCGATCCGATCGGTCCAGGCATACAAATTTCTCGAAAACGCCACCCCGGCGAGCGTTGGGAAAAAATAATTCTTATAGGGCATTCCCGAAACCCGTTGTACGAGAAGCGCCATTTGTTCGTCCTGATCTCCCAGGCCGCGCTTGTTCCGGTACGATAAGGCGTCGGGATTGAGCGCGCTGGCGTAAACCAGTTTGACAGCGCGCAAAAACATCTCCATGCGTTCTTCGGGCGTTCCCTGATTGGTACAGAATTCGCTGCGGTATTTTCCCGCAAAAGCGTTGCCAAAACTGTCCTCCAAAAAGCTGCTGGATCGAACAATAATGGGCGCCTGCCCGAAATAATCTAGCATATTTCGGAATTGATCCATAATATCGCGGTTGAATTTGGCTTCCAGAAAAAGGCGCTCGACTTCTTCGAATTCCTCGCAGGATATCTGACCGCCACGAGACAACTGCATGCGAAGGCGGAACAGGTTATTGTTCACCAGAAAAGTGAAAAAAACATCGGAACCGATATAAAACGAGTCGTGACTATCCAGGATGGTATTGAAATCGAAATCGTCTCCTCCTTTTGCCAAGATTCGCCGGGCCAGCAGCATGCCTGCCGCCTTCCCGCCAATCCTCCCGCTGCCGATGATCCGGCTGCGAATCGCAAAAAGATCCTGCAGCGTAAAATAGGAATCCGCCAATTCGGAGAACTGGGGATTGACGCCGAGTATCATCCGCGTCAATTCCTGTTTCAGGGAATAAATCTCCGGTTTTTCCAGAATGGCGTCTTCTCCGGCTTGATGGTACTGAACCAGTTTTCGGTAGACAGATTCCCAGGGGGCGATGGAATCGATCCCGGTGCGGAGGGGATCCTTATGCACGATGGCGCTGATCTTGGCGGCGTCTCCACTATGAAAAATCGGAGAAATATCCTGCCCGGAGATAACATGGGGCATGAACATCTGCGAGGAGTAACGCGCCCAGACTTTCTGGGGGTGCAGGTAGCGGTCGCTGTTGACGCTGTATACATTAATCAGGAGCTGCGTGGTATCGCGAATGCGGGCGACGGCGCTGTCGTCGTGTTTCCCCAGCGTCAATCCAAAATAAGCCACTGTGTCCAATTCGAAGAGATAGGGGCAGGTAAGCTGGAAAAAATTTGCCAATAATTCGTCGGTTGCCCATTCCGCTACCAGCGCGGAAAGATTATCGAAAACATAAAATGTCTTGCGGCCTTTTTCCTCGATGATTCGATGCACCTCGGCGCTGAACGAATCAAATCCGGGACTGGGGTCGAGTTCGATGATTTCCAATCCCGGCTGAGGATCGAGAACGGGGGGGTGGGAGGCAAAACGGAGGTAAACGCAAACGTACTTGTCTGCAATGGACTGTGCGATAAATGGCCGGGCGAAAAATTGATACACCTCCAGATCATCTATCTGCCAGACTACATTATCGCCCAACCGGATACCTTGCAGTACATTATCAAGAGCGGAGAATCCGCTGCGGATATTTCTGGATTCGGTTTCCATGATCCTGCCCTAAACTGCCAGGTGTCAGTCCCATCGAAATGGATTAAAGCCAACCCCGCACTTTCATGGCTTCGACCACTCGCATCACCGCCACCACATAAGCGGCCTTGCGCATATCGATGTTGAAACGCGTGGAGGCGTTGTGAACGGCGTGGTACGATGTCGTCATCTTTTTATCGAGACGCTGCTGGATCATTTCCTTGTCCCAATAATACATATAGGCGTTTTGCACCATTTCGAAGTAAGAGACCGTCACGCCGCCGGCGTTGCAGAGAAAATCGGGAATCTGGTGAACGCCTTTCCGGTAGAGAATCTCGTCCGCTTCGGGCGTGGTGGGACCGTTGGCCAGTTCCGCCAGAATCCGGGCCTTGATGTTGGGTGCATTGACGTCGGTAATCACATTTTCCAACGCCGCCGGAATGAGAATATCGACATCCAGTTCCAGAAGTTTTTCATTTGAGATTGTTTCGGATTGGGGAAAATCGCGAACGGAACCGGTCATGGATTTGTGTCGGCGAACGGCTTCCGCATCCAATCCTTCCCGCCGGAGAATCCCGCCCTGGCTGTCGCTGACGGCGATCACCTTGCAACCCAGTAAACTGGAACTCAGGGAAGCCGCGAAATGACCCGCATTCCCATAACCCAGAACCGCCACGGTTGCCTTGGAAAGATCCAATCCCAGCACTTCCGCCGCCTCGCGAATAGCGTACATACCTCCCCGTGCTGCGGCATCCGCCCGGCCAACCGATCCTCCAATCGCCAACGGCTTGCCGGTGATCACACCAAAATGCTTATTCTGGCTGATCTTAAAATACTCGTCCATCATCCAGGCCATGATTTGAGGATCGGTATAGACGTCGGGCGCGGGGATATCCTTGTGCGGACCGAGATACTCGCTGATCTGGCCGATATAAGCCCGGCTCAGGCGCTCCAATTCATTCCGAGACATCTCTTTGGGATTGCAGATTACACCCCCGCCCGCTCCTCCCAAAGGAAGATCGAGCAAAGAACACTTCCAGGTCATCCAGGCCGCCTGAGCTCGGACGGCGTCGATCGTTTTATCGGGATGGAAGCGAATTCCTCCTTTGGTGGGGCCTTTGGCGTCGTTATATTGAACGCGAAATCCTTGAAAAACCTTCACCGATCCATCATCCATGCGTATCGGAAGAGAAACGTGAATTTCCCGCATGGGCATGCGCAGTATGGCGTGGACGCCCGGATCCAGTTTCAATATCTCTGCGCATTCATCCAGTTGCTTATGTGCCATTTCAAAGGGATTTAATTCGGTCATCGAGAACTCCTTCGTAGTGGCATTCACCTTAGCCGAATCACCGACATTTTTCTATATTTCCATTTTATTTCCCGATTAACGATCACACCGTTTCCTTGCCATTTTTTGCCAATATAATCCCCTTTTCTCCAGCGGGGATCGTTCCGATTCTCTCTTTCTATCTTCGCATGAGAACCGGTCTATTTCCTAATCGAGTTCTCAACACATGGCCTGGAAAGATGGCGCTTCAGATAGATAAACCGCCGTTTATTCAAAGCGGTTTCCCGCCGGCCGTTTATCCGGCTTCGTACATTCAATCCCTTGAGAATCACATGAGAAAGACAACCGGGTGGATCAGGGACGCCATTCTTCCCCGCCGGTTTCTGTAAGACGCGAATCCATGACCGGGCTTCGCATGGCACGGGATTTTTGGGGTTGCTTGAAACCGGCCGGGAGTACCTCGTCCCGATAGATCGCCGCAGGCCGCCATACATCCTCGTAAGTGGCCAATAATTCGTGAGTCGAGGCAAACATGCCCTTTTGCGGTTGGAATTCGCGAT
>CAZFOX010000134.1:0-9885 GCA_964520565.1 uncultured bacterium
CCCGCTTCGGCCGTTACCTGGGCGTAGTCAGCACTAACGCATTGGACGTGGGAATCGACATCGGCCAGTTGAAAGCGGCGGTGCTGGCGGGATACCCAGGAACCATCGCCTCCACCTGGCAGCAGGGCGGACGCGCCGGACGCCAACAGGAAACCTCGGTCGTGGTGCTGGTGGCCAGTTCCGCGCCGCTCGATCAGTTCATCGTCCAGCATCCGCGTTATTTCTTCGGCACCACGCCGGAAAGCGGGCTGGTGAATCCCGATAACCTGGCGATTATGGCCAGCCACTTAAAATGCGGCGCGTTCGAGTTGCCCTTCAACGACAACGAACCGTTTGGGCAGGTGGATATCGGCGATTTTCTGCAATACCTCGAGGAAGAGCGGGTACTCCGCCATACCGGCGACAAATGGTATTGGTCCAGCGCCGCCTATCCCGCCGAAGAGGTCTCGCTGCGGTCGGCCAGTTCGGAAAATTTCGTCATCATCAACACGAGCGATAACAACAGCGTGCTGGGCGAGGTCGATCTGCACAGTGCGCCGATGCTCATCCACGATCAGGCCATCTACCTCCATCAGAGCCGTCAGTTCGTCATCGACAAACTGGATTGGGACGGCCGCACCGCTTACGCGCGCGAGGTGGAAGTCGATTATTACACCGACGCGGTCGAAGAGAGCGACATCAAGGTTATTACCACCGATATCTGCGAGAGCGTGAAATCGGAGCGCCATCCCGAAACTAGCGCCATGCGTTATTTCGGCGAGGTGGCAGTCAGTACCCTGGTTCCCAAGTATAAGAAAATCCGCTTCGAGACGCACGAAAACGTCGGTTTCGGCAACATTCACCTTCCCCAACTGGACAAGCAGACGGAAGCCTACTGGCTGGAGATTCCCGAAGACCTGGCGAAGCGGATCGCCGAACATCCCATCGATATGGGCGGAGGCATCCGTGCCCTGGCGACCGCGCTGACCAACGTGGTTCCGGTCTTCGTGCTTTGCGACCCGCGCGATATCTGCGCCGCGCCGATGGTGCGCGCCCCGTTTTCTGGCTTGCCTACGATTTACCTTTACGACGCCTACCCCGGCGGGATTGGTATCGCCCGCCGCATCTTCGACATCGACCAGCGCCTCTTCGCCGCCGCCGCCGACCTCATCCGCGGCTGCCACTGCAAAAACGGTTGCCCCTCCTGCGTCGGCCCCCCGCTGGAGATCGGCGCCGACGGCAAATTCTCCGCCGGTGTTCTTGTGGAGTATTTAATATAGTCAACTCGATTGACTAAAACGAAACAGTGCGGAAAACAAGGCGTCTATGGTTCCCCCATCTGAATAGGAAATGGATGTTTGTTTATGGAATAACTCTGACAATATCTCCATAACTCACAAGACCGTTGCTCACGTTATAAACTCCGGGATAGGTGTGTCTTTGATCGGGCCCGACGCTGACAACATAGCGCCCGTTAGGCCACATGCCCTGCGCTTTTTGATGTTGTTCGGGATCGTCGATAAACCGTAACGTGAGATCGCTGCTGCTGCCGCGCTGGGGAATGGTGTCGAGATTGGGATGTCCCCATGCCGGACTGCCATTCGAAATATAGAAGGGTTCTGGATGCAATTCCATTTGTTTGGCTACGGTGGTCATGCTTTGAGTCTCTGCCAGTTTCCCGGTTTGAAATATATCGGTTGGAATTTTGGCAATGTATCCAATCGGGGTGGTTAATCCGTTCTTCCAGACATTGTAGTTGTGATTGGGATCGTGCAAAGCGTAACAACCCCAATCGACCCGATACATCTCGAATGCCGTAGCCAACGCTCGAATCCCCGACTCCACCTGAGCGACTTTCGCCCTCGTCTGAGCGTTGAGAAAATTCGGAACCGCGATTGCCGCAAGGATTCCAATAATGGCGACTACAATTAGCAATTCAATTAAAGTAAATCCCTTGACCATTATTAAACTATCTCCCATTCGCATGATTTCTTCTAATGATATCTCTACTTCTGAAACTGGGTAATACGTATTATATTATCGTAACACGCTATTCTTTCATTCAAAAGGGGGAAACCAACATCCTTCCATTTCAACCAATAATAAAAATCCTCTTGACGTGCATCCGGGTTATGTTGAAGAATGGAAACGAATCCATTGGCAAGTCCGTTTTCCCGGGGAAAGGATAAAGTCGTGGGCATTCATCCAAGAACTCAAAAAGCGTTCACTCTGATCGAATTATTGATTGTTGTGGCGATTATCGGAATTTTAGCTGCGATCGCGGTACCTAATTTTTTGAACGCGCAGTTGCGCGCGAAAATCGCCAAAAGCGTGTCGGAGATGAAAACCATCGACACCGCTTTGGAGTCGTATCATATCGATCGTACCAAGTATCCCCCCTTCATCGATACCAATGGAGTCAATATCAATCCCGTCAATCGCCGCCTGATCCCGTTAACAACGCCGGTCGCCTATATGGCGGCGGTTCCCCAGGATCCGTTTCTGGCCAAACTCTACGGCGAGCAGACGTTCAAGGAAAACGATCCCGCCTACGTGACGTACGATTATGTGGATGCCTGGACCATTATCCACAACGGAAAGAATACGTCGTTGAGCTTCAAGATGCGTTGCTCCGAGTGGGTACTGGTCGGAGCCGGTCCCGACGGCGACGCCAACACCTACGGGCGAGCGTGGCCTTACGATATGTCCAACGGCCTGCACAGTAAGGGCGATCTCGTCCGCACCGGCCCGCGAACGTCCTTCCCCTGCGACCCCGTTTTTATCGGGATTTGATCGGGATGGTTTTTTCTCCGTTCGATTACTCAAGAGCGGTTCTCAAAAGTTGGTGCGTTCATTTCACGCTCCATCTTCGAAAAAGCCAATCATTACCGGCTTTTTCGAAACGCATATATATAAAGGTAATTTAAAGAACCTCTCTAACTCAAACAGATCAAAATTCCATTTCCGACTGCGGCAAAACAAATCCATTCCCTGCCTCCCCACCAAAAATTCGCATCGCCGCCAATAGAAACCTCTAAAACCGCCGATCCCCCTCCCCTCGCCGTTTTATTGGTTATGAATGCTCCCAAACGCCTACAAGGAGGAGAGAAATACGATGAAACCGGCAAAAATAATCCTGTTTTTCGAAAAACACTGTTGTTGTGTTATACTACACCATAACGGTTGGTGTAACGAATCAGATCGCTTGCTGTCACACGCCGGGAATTCAGTACCAGCAATTCGGGATTCATGCATCGATTAACCTGTTTTATCTGTGGTTACGATGAATACAAGAATATGCGAAACGGTTGCAACCGTTTATCCCCTCCTTTTTGGGGGTGATGGATATTCTTTTCGATAAAAAATGATGAAAAATTGGCAAACCAATTGAATTGAGCAGTTAATTGGCTACAATTCTAACTATACGATTTCTGGCTCATTGGTGTTTGCAAGAAAAAAATATAATGCAACTTGTTGGTTTATCATGATTTGCATTATTTTTTAATCCCTGGATTAGAACGGTTTTTATCAAACAACAGCGAGTCTATTTACACAGTCTACGAAAACGGATTTTCTAATCTCTACTCTATTCGGTTTGTATTCACAGTCGGATAGCGCATCCCCCCCGCGATTCCATTTCCTGTGCGCAATACATCGATGAAAGGAGCATCTTTTCCATGAGGACCGATTTTGCCAGTCCTTCCCCCCCGTCGGACGACAAGCGATGGAAGATGGTGAGCGCTTCCATGCGCCGTTTCGGGCACAAGGCCAGTTCGCTCATCGAAACCTTGCATACGGTTCAGGAAGCATTCGGATTCCTGGACGAAGAGGCGTTTCGGTTTATTTCCGCTTCTTTGCGGGTTCCCCTCAGTCAGGTTTATGGAGTCGCCACCTTCTATCATTTCTTCAACTTGAAACCGCCCGGCGAGCATACCTGCGTGTTGTGTACGGGAACGGCGTGCTACATTAAGGGCGTCCCAAAAATCCTGCAGACCCTGGAAGAAAAATACAATCTCAAGCCGGGCGAAACCACCCCGGATGGAAAGGTTTCATTAATGACCGCCCGCTGTGTGGGCGCATGCGGTCTGGCCCCGGTCGCCGTCTTCGATGGAGAAGTGGTAGGTAATTTGGAACCGCAGGATGTGGTGGAACGAGTGGAGAGGTGGAAAAACGATGAATCCTGAAGAAATCCAGACAATAGCGGCGAATCAAAACAAAGCCCGGGAACAGGTTTCTCATCATATTTGCGTATGCACCGCCGCCGCCTGTCTTTCCGTGCACAGCGACACCGTAAAGGACGCCCTGTCGGAGGAAGTGCGGAGACGGGGTTTGGAAAAAGAGATCAAAGTCAAAGGGGTCGGTTGCATGGGCCTTTGTTCCAAAGGCCCCCTGGTCTCCATCGATTCGGATAGCGTGCTCTATCAAAACGTAACGGGAAACGACGCTCCGGAAATCGTGGAGCAATTGGGTAAAAAACCGGTCAAGCGCCTGATTTGTCCCACCAACGTTCCTTTCTTCCAGAATCAAAAAAAGATCGTTCTGGAAAACTCGGGCATCATCGATCCCGAACGGATCGAGGATGCGATTGCCGCAGGTGGATACGATGCGCTGATTCAAGTCCTGACCACCATGTCTCCTCCCGAAGTGGTAGAAACCGTGTTTGCCAGCGGCCTGCGGGGTCGCGGCGGCGCCGGTTATCCCACCGGATTGAAATGGAGCACCGTCGCCAAAGCGGTCGGCAAACATAAGTTTGTTGTCTGCAACGCCGATGAAGGCGACCCCGGCGCATTCATGGATCGCAGCGTATTGGAAAGCGATCCCCATCGCGTTTTGGAAGGCATGATCATCGCCGCCTTCGCCGTCGGAGCGGAATATGGATACGTTTACGTCCGCGCCGAATACCCCCTGGCCATCAAGCGGCTGCGGACGGCTATTCGCCAGGCCGAACGGTTGGGACTTTTAGGCAAGAATATTCTCGGAACGCCGTTCAGCTTTCATATCGACGTCCGGCTGGGAGCGGGCGCGTTCGTCTGCGGAGAAGAAACCGCGTTGATCGCCTCGATCGAAGGCCGCCGCGGCTCTCCCCGTCCCCGCCCCCCCTATCCCGCCCAGTCGGGTATTTGGGGAAATCCCACGCTGATCAACAATGTGGAGACCTACGCCAACATCGCGCCCATCATTCGTAACGGGTCAGAATGGTTTTCCAGTATCGGATCGGAAAAGAGCAAGGGAACGAAGGTATTCGCATTAGCGGGCTGTATCAACAACACCGGCCTCATCGAAGTTCCGATGGGGATATCGCTCCGCGAGATAATCTTCGATATCGGCGGCGGAATTCCCAATGGGAAGGCGTTCAAGGCCGTCCAGTCGGGCGGTCCATCGGGTGGATGTATTCCCATCCAACACCTGGATACTCCGGTGGATTACGAGTCGCTTTCCTCTCTGGGATCGATCATGGGTTCGGGCGGAATGATCGTCATGGACGAAACCTCCAGCATGGTGGAAGTAGCCCGTTACTTCATGGAATTCTGCGTCTCCGAATCGTGCGGCAAATGCGTCCCCTGCCGGGTCGGTACCGATCAAATGTACCGCCTGCTAGATCGCATTGCCAAAAACAAGGCAAGCCGAAGCGATATGGATCTGCTCGAGGAACTTTGCGACGTGGTTCGCAATACCAGCCTCTGCGGGTTGGGACAGACCGCACCCAATCCGGTGGTCAGCACGATTCGTTATTTCCGGCATGAATACGAATCCAAACTGGTGGACGTGGCCGATGCGGTCAAGCAAGCCTAAGGAGATTGTCGAATGACTTCACAGGTTCGAATACTAACCTTTAAAATCGACGACCGCGATGTGAGCGCTCGAGAGGGGGAAACGATTCTCGAAGTGGCGCGGGAAAACGGGATCTTTATTCCGACACTTTGTTACATCCAGGGTCTTACGCCTGTCGGTGCGTGCCGCTTGTGCATGGTGGAGATCGCCGGCCGGCCCAAATTGTTCCCGGCTTGCGTTACGCGCGTGGAAGAAGGCGTTCAGGTGATCACGCAATCGGAGCGTCTCGCGAAATACCGCATGACCATCCTGGAGTTGATCTTTTCGGAACGCAACCACGTTTGTTCCGTCTGCGTTTCGAACGGCCATTGCGAGCTTCAGACGATGGCTCAGAAACTGGGCATGACCCATATTCACGTTCGATACCGATTCCCTAATCTGGATGTGGATGCCTCGCACGACCGATTCATCATGGATCACAACCGCTGCATCCTCTGCACGCGCTGTGTCCGGGTATGCGAAGAAATCGAAGGTGCACATACCTGGGATGTGATGGGACGCGGCGTAGAGGCACGGATCATCAGCGACATGAATCAACCCTGGGGCACTTCGGAATCCTGCACCGGATGCGGGAAATGCGTCCATGTTTGCCCCACCGGCGCGCTGGTGGAAAAAGGAAAATCGGCTTCGGAAATGGCCAAGCGGCAGCAATTCCTGCCCTACTTGACCTTGATGCGGGAGGAAAAAGAATGAGCAAATTACGTCTCGCGACAACCTGGTTGGACGGCTGTTCGGGCTGTCATATGTCCTTATTGGATATGGATGAATTGATTCTCGATCTGGCCGCAAAGGTGGATATCGTTTACGGCCCGCTGGTCGATTTCAAAAAGATCCCCAAAGATATCGATATCGCCGTGGTCGAAGGCGCGGTCAGTAACGAGGAAGACCTGGAAAAGGTACGAAAACTGCGAAAACGCAGCCGGATTCTGGTTGCCCTGGGCGATTGCGCGGTTACGGCCAACGTGCCCGCCATGCGCAATTCGTTCGGGGTGGAATGCGTTCTGGCCCGGGCTTACCAGGAAAACGTGCAACTGAATCCCCAGATCCCGCAAACCATTATTCCTCCCCTGCTTCCTCACGCCCGTCCCGTTCGAGAGATCGTTCCGGTCGATGTATTCATTCCGGGATGTCCCCCGCCGGCTGACGTGATTTTTTTCGCCCTCAGCGAACTGATCGAAGGCCGGATTCCCGTCCTGAGCGATCGGACCCGTTTTGGTAAGTAGGAGAAAAAGAATGGCGAAACAATTAGTCATAGATCCTATCACTCGTATCGAAGGCCACGCGAAGATCACCCTGCAACTCAACGACGACGGCCGCGTGGACGACGCCATGTTTCATGTCACCCAGTTCCGCGGTTTCGAAAAACTTTGCGAAGGGCGTCCCTTTTCCGAAATGCCGTCGCTGATGGCTCGTATCTGTGGCATCTGCCCCGTCAGCCATTTGATGGCTTCCGCCAAGGCCTGCGACGCGATTCTGGCGGTGACGATTCCCAATTCGGCCGCCAACCTGCGCCGGATCATGAATCTGGCTCAGTACGTACAGTCGCACGCGCTCAGTTTCTTCCATCTCTCCGCACCCGATCTGCTGTTGGGCATGGACACCGATCCGGCGGAGCGGAACATCGTCGGCATGCTGAATAAATACCCCGAACTGGCCAAGGACGGGATTCGGCTGCGAAAATTCGGACAACAGATCATCGAATGGCTGGGCGGCAAGCGCATTCATCCCGCCTGGGTGGTTCCCGGCGGAGTGAACGAGCCACTTTCGGTCGAGCTGCGCGACAAGATTCTGGAACTGATTCCCGAATCGTTGACAATCATCAAAAGGACATTGGAATGGTTCAAGCGCTCTCTGGACGATTATCAGGAAGAAGCACGGACATTCGCCAATTTCCCCTCGCTATTCATGGCGCTGGTAAGTCCCAACAACGAATTCGCGAACTACGACGGATACCTTCGCTTTGTCGATGGCTCGGGGCATATCATCGCCGATCGGATCAAACCCCGCGACTACGCGAACTACATCGCCGAAGCCGTGGAACCCTGGACGTATCTGAAATTCCCCTACTACAAACCAATGGGATATCCGGATGGAATCTACCGGGTAGGCCCGCTGGCGCGGCTGAACGTCATCGAAAACTGCGGCACGACGCTGGCCAATCAGGAATGGGCGGAATTTCGCGCCTTGGGACGGGGCGTCGTTCTCAGTTCGTTCTATTATCATTACGCCCGTCTTATTGAGATTCTCTACTCGCTCGAAAAAATCCAGTCGCTACTCGAGGATCCATCGATTCTCAGCCGCCACGTGCGTGCGTTTGCGGGAACCAACAACCTGGAAGGCATCGGCATTTCGGAAGCTCCGCGTGGAACCCTGATTCACCATTACAAGGTAAACGAAGACGGCCTGATGGTTCACGCCAACCTCATCATCGCCACCGGCCACAACAACCTGGCAATGAACCGGGGTGTGTTGCAGGTCGCCCGGCATTACGTGAACAACAAAAAACTGGAAGAAGGAATGCTCAACCGGGTGGAAGCCGTCATTCGGGCGTTCGATCCCTGTCTGAGTTGCTCGTCGCACGCGGCGGGCAAGATGCCCCTCCAGATTCAACTGCGGGATGTAGACGGCGCGATTGTCGACGAAGTACGGCGGGCGTAATGTCCAACGTTCTCCTCATCGGCTACGGCAATCCGTTACGCGGCGATGACGGCGTCGGATGGCGGGTGGCGCGATGGTTCGAAGAGAACGCGAGCGATACCGAATTTAAAGTGTTGATTTGTCATCAATTAACGCCGGACCTGGCCGACGATCTCAGCCGGGTCCGGCTTGCCGTTTTTGTGGACGCGCGCGAGGACGGCGAACCGGGAACCATTCGCTGCGAACCGGTTCGGGCGCAAGCCGACGCCCCCAGCGCCTTCTCTCACCACGTGGAGCCCTCGCTCCTGCTTGCCATCGCAGAACAAACCTTCCACAGCGCCCCCCGCGCGGCGCTCTTCACCATTTCCGGTGAAAGTTTCGATTATTCCGAACGCCTCTCCAATCGCATCGAGTCCCTCCTCCCCGAGGTGATCTCTGCTATTCAGGAATGGATATGTGTGAATCAGGAGGGTGATGAATAAACATATGGCATAAAAAAACGGAGGTTGTCGGCTCCGTTTTTTTCGATGCTCATTTGGATATCCTCTCAGAAATTCATAATCTCGTGTTCTTTTTCTTTGAGGATTTCGTCGATTTTGGTGGTGAATTTGTCGGTGAGTTTTTGGACTTCGTCCTGCATCTTTTTGGATTCGTCTTCGGGGATTTCGCCCTTTTTCTCGGCTTCCTTGAGCGATTCCAGGCTGTCGCGGCGCAGATGGCGGATGCGGACTTTGCCTTCCTCGCCGACTTTCTTGGCCATCTTGACCAGATCGCGCCGCCGCTCCTCGGTTAAGGGGGGGATGGAAAGGCGGATCAGTTTTCCGTCGCTGCTGGGATTGATCCCCAGTTCGGATTTCTGAATGGCCTTTTCGATATCGGGGAGAACGTTTTTATCCCAGGGTTGGATGACGATCAGCCGTGCCTCGGGAATGCTGATGTTGGCCATTTGCTTGATCGGCGTCTTGGTTCCGTAGGCTTCCACCAGGATGCTGTCGACCAGGGCGGGCGTTGCCCGGCCGGTTCGCAGCTGCGCCAGTTCCTTGCGGATCGAATCGACCGCGTCTTCCATCTCCAATTGCGCTTCTTCAAAGAAATCTTCAAGCATGTTCGTCCCCCGGATTGGTGGCCTGTTCGTGAACGAGAGTTCCGACGGATTCGCCTTTTAGCGCACGGGCGATCGATCCCGCCTGGTTCATGTCGAACACGCAGATAGGCAACTTGTTTTCCATGCACAGCGAGACGGCGGTTGAATCCATCACCCGGAGCCCTTTGTTGAGCACTTCCTTATACGTCAATTCGCTGTAACGAATCGCGTTGGGATCCTTGATCGGATCGGCGGAGAAAACTCCATCGACCTTCGTTGCTTTGTACACCATTTCCGCTTCGATTTCAATTGCACGCAGGGCGGCGGCGGTGTCGGTCGTGAAGAAGGGGTTG